>CATOLW010000141.1 GCA_951800935.1 uncultured Clostridium sp. | reverse complement strand
CATCAACTAATAGCAATACACCATCTACTGTCTTTAAAACTCTTTCTACTTCTCCTCCAAAATCTGCATGTCCTGGTGTATCAACTATATTTATTTTCACATCTCCATGCATAACAGATGTATTTTTAGAAAGTATGGTAATTCCTCTTTCTTTTTCTTGGTCATTAGAATCCATAACTCTTTCTTGTACTTGCTCATTTTCTCTAAAAATATGGCTTTGTCTTAATAAAGCGTCTACTAGTGTGGTTTTTCCATGGTCTACGTGTGCAATAATTGCAATGTTTCTAATATTTTGATTGTTCATTTTTGTACTCCTTCTTTAGAGGGATTAGGGGACGTTCCTTAAAATCCCTCTTTTTGGGGATTAAGGGACAGTCCTTTACCCTTTTCTTTTTACAAATTATAAGGACTGTCCCGCAGTCCCTGTTTTAGGGATTTTAAGGAACGTCCCCGAATCCCTGTTTTTAAAACACATTTTATTATACTCTTTTTTTCCTATTTTGTCAATTCTAAGATATGGTTCATTATTTCATTTGTTACTTTTTCCAATACTTCTTTGTCTTTACTTCCTTTATACCTACTATAATCTAAAGGTTTTCCATAAGTGATTGTAACTTTTCGATGTTCTTTTGTTCCACCTTTAATTCCACATGGTACTACCTTTGCTCCACTTCTTACGGCAAAAAAAGCAACACCATCTTTTACTTTTTCACCTTTTTCTAATCCGTTTCTGGTTCCTTCTGGGAATAAAGCAATACATTGTCCATTTTTTAATGCTTTTAAAGATTCTTTAATTGCTGTTACATCTTTTTCGTCTCTTTTCACATGAATGGCATCAAATACGTTTCCTAAGAAATTTAGAAATGGATTTTTAGCTAGCTCATCTTTGGCTAAAAAACGCATGTCTCTTTTAGCTGTGCATACCATTAACGGTGGGTCTAAATAGTTTCTATGATTTCCACAAAAAATAAGTGGTCCTTCTTTTGGGATATTTTCTAATCCTATAATTTCTGCTCGATAATAAATTTTACACCATAAATATATGGCACCTCTTACAATCCATTTGATTACTCGTTTCACTTTATTTCCCTCTTTCATGATAGATTCTTTTTTTGTATCAATCCCACAATTTTTTCCACTACTTCATCAATTTCCATATCACTTGAGTCAATATAAATAGCATCTTCAGCCTGTTTCAATGGTGCTATCTCTCGGCTAGCGTCTCTTTTATCTCGGTCTCTTATATTTTTTAGTACTTCCTCATAGGAACTTTCGATTCCTTTTTCTTGGTTTTGTTTCATTCTTCTTTTGGCACGTTCTTCTGGTGAAGCATCTAAATAAATTTTTACGTTAGCATTGGGAAATACTGCTGTTCCAATGTCTCTACCCTCCATGATAACCTTTTTTCCTTCTGCTACTTTTCTTTGTAGTTCTAATAGTTTTTTTCTTACCACTGGAATTGCTGCAACAGGAGATACTAAATCATTAACTTCATTTTCTCTTATTTTTTTACTTACTTCTTTCCCATTTAGAAAGATTTCTCCATTTTCTTTCATGTCAATTTCAATTTTTTCTAACAAATCTTCAATTGCTTGCTCATTTTCAATTTCTACTTTTTCTTGGAGTATATTAAGAGTAACACAACGAAACATAGCTCCTGTATCAATGTTCACTAAGTCTAATTTTTCACTTACTCCGTTTGGTTACTGTTCCTTTTCCTGCTCCTGCTGGACCATCAATTGCAACAACAAATGACATTTTTTCCTCCTAAACTTTAATTTTTTAATCTTTGTTTTCTGGTACATAGATATTTTTGGCTACAACATCTAGTTCAACTACATTCATAGCTGTTAACTTTTCAATTTCCTTTTGTGCCTTCTCTTTAAAGTCTTTTAATCCATCCATTACATTATAGCCATATACGATAGTTACTTCCATATAAATTTTAGCACCATCTCCATAGTTTTCTACTCTTGTTTTCAAAATTTTATAAATAGCTGGTGTTTGAATCGCTAGATACTCTAAAATTTGTCTAAATACCAAGTCAGAAATTGTGAATCGCCCCATATAACTAAAAGTGGGTCTTATGATTGATTTTTCAGATATATAAGGTTTTTGTCCCTTTCCTTTTGATTTAAAAATTTGTAAGGGATCTAATAAATAACCTGAAAAGTCTTTTTTGATTTCAAAGGTTGGTACTGGTATTACATGTTTTCCTTCGGTTACTCTAATTCTTCTTGCTGTTTTCATTTCTGCTTCTGTTGCTACATCTGTAATATAAGTTGTTTCTGAAATTTCTGGTAGCCCTAAGTTTGCTGCAATTTTTTGTACTATTCCATCTGATGTTCCTAAAATCAAAATGCTTCCTGGTTTGTATTTTTTTAGCGCTTTTATAATTTCTGCTTTTTCATCTTCTTCATAGAAAAGAGCATGTTTTACCGTTGCAACTTTCGTTGCTGCTTTTTTAGCAGATTCTCCTGCTACTACTTCATTATCTTTTATTAATAATCCATCATCAATAATAAAATGTGTATTTCTTTCCCCTGCTACCATCTGCGCTCGATAACTTTTTCCCGTTCCAGATGGTCCTACAAAAGCATATACTTTTATTTTGTTAACAAATGGTAACATTTCTTTTATATCTTTTAAGTTCATTTTTTTCTCCTTTATCTTGTCTATTTTACTATATTCAAAGAAAAATGGCAAGGGGCGGATTTAGTTCAAATTTTTTCTTCTTAGTTGTCCACAGGCTGCATCTATGTCTGAACCTAGTTCTCTTCGAATGGTTGCTACAATTCCATGTTCATTTAAATAGTCTCTAAATTTCATTATATTTTCGTTAGAGCTTTTGTCATACTTTCCATTTTCTATTTTATTGATTGGTATTAAATTAACATGGCATAGCATTCCTTTTAATAATTTTACTAATTGTTTGGCATCTTCTAAATTGTCATTGTTGTCTTTTGCTAAAGCATATTCAAAGGAAATTCTTCGGTTTGTTTTTGCTATATAATCTTTGCAAGCTTGTAATAGTTCTTCTATTGGATAGGTTTGGTTCACTGGCATCATACTATTTCGCTTTTCATTGTTGGTTGCGTGTAGTGATATGGATAATGTACATTGTATGTTTTCTTCTGCTAGTTGATAAATTTTAGGTACAATTCCACTTGTTGATATACTAATATGTCTTGCTCCTATATTTAATCCTTTGGGATGGTTAATTTGTCGTATCGCATTTACTACATTTTCATAGTTATCTAATGGCTCTCCAATTCCCATAAATACTACATTGGATATTCTTTCTTTTGTGTCTTGTTCTACTTTTATGATTTGTTCTACAATTTCTCCACTACTTAAATTTCTAATAAAATTGATTCCAGTAGAAGCACAAAATTTGCATCCCATTTTACAACCAATTTGAGAAGATACGCAAATACTGTTTCCATGATGATATCTCATCAATACTGTTTCAATGGCATTGCCATCTAATACGTCAAATAGATATTTTATGGTACCATCTTTGGATTCTTGCTTTTTTAAAATATTAAAATTGCACATGGTATAATTGTTTTTTAATTTTTCTCTTAGTTCTAGTGATAAATTCGTCATTTCATCAAAGGTTTCTACTTTTTCTTCGTATATCCATTTAAATATTTGTTCTGCTCGAAATGGTTTTTCTCCTAATTCTTTTAACTGATTTTTTAGTTCTTCTAAATTATAGTCTTTTATGTTATTCATAGCTTTTTTATGTCCTTTCCTATTTCTTTTGGAATTATTATTTTCATGTTTTGTTTTGGTCTTTTGGGTCTTATCAATTCTTCTAATTTTTGTATCATTGGATAGTCTTTTGGGTATAAAATGTTAAGTAAACTTTTTCTGATTTTGTCATATATGGTTTCTTTTTTTATAATAAGGCTAGTTTCTTTTATTTTTTCCATGGATTTTCTCCTTTTTACCGATAACTTCGCTTATTGTTAGTCTTATTATATCTTGTTTTACTAATGAAAGTAAAGCATTTTTCTTATTTTAGTCATTTCTTTTTGATGTTAATAAAAAAGAAGGGAACTTATCTTCTAAAAGATAGGTCCCCTTCTTTTTAGTTCTCTCGATAACAATGGACTTTTATTATCCAATTCTTGCCATCTGTTGTTTCAACAACCACTCTAGCACCAA
>CATOLW010000140.1 GCA_951800935.1 uncultured Clostridium sp. | reverse complement strand
AAAGCTACTACCAAATATTCTGGGTTAATATCTTCTAGTAATTTAAATAAGATAGCTAAAAAACCATAAACTGCATTGGTATATTTTCCATCTTTAGTGGTTAGCATTTTGCTTCCCATAATACCATAAAAGGCACGGTTCATAATGCTATTTCCATCTACTAATACTAATTTATCCAATTCTTTTCCTCCTCGTTTTCATTTTTTGGTTCACAATCCACATACTTAAACTTCCCACAACAAGAATAAAAGTAAATGGTGTTCCATTTTGCCAACCTTCTCCATAGGTTAAAAATATGCTATTGGCAAATTGACTAGTCAAAGCAATTTGTGGAATCCATCTTATGTTTTCTGCTTTTTGCCACATAATCAAAGGAAATAGCCACATAATATACCATGGTTGAAAGTTCGTAATTAATAGGAATAAAAATGCCATAATAAAATAGTTGGCTTTTTTCATTTCTTCTTGTAATCGTATTTTCTTTTTGTTCAATAAAATAACACAAGTGAAGAAATAAATAATAGTAAAAACTCCTAATAAAACACGATTTAATGTAGTTACTGACAATGTTGGTTCTTTAAAATATTCTGTTATGATAATATAAAAACTCTTAGCCAATTTTTCTTGTTGGATAAACAATCCGGCTTAATACTTGTAAATCTCTTACATAAAATAAATATGGAATTGCCAAAACCATCAAAAATAAACTACCATATTGCACACATCTTCCGAAATCGTTTTAATGGGGTTTCTTCTCTAAAATAATAAATAACTACAAATGGCAATAAGATAATAGCAAAATATTTGATGGCTGTTGCCATTGCTAAAAATGTTACTGTTAGTACTAAGTTTTTCTTTTTGGTTAAAAAATAAAGTGCTAGTAATATAAATAAGACAACAAATATGTCATTATGCACACAAGCAATTCCTTCAATTAAAATGAATGGATTTAGTCCATAAATACAAGTAAATAGTTTTTTATGTGATATTTTATAAATCAAGTAACAATTTCCTAAATGAACCAATACATTAACTAATTTGAAAATAAGTAGTGCAATGTCTATATTTCCAAAAGAAATGCTCGCTACACTTTTACAAATTAATGTCCAAATTGGTCCATATACTACAGTTGCATCTCTCCAATCATTTTGATATCCTTGTGCTAGTACTGCATCTGTTTGTAAATATTGATTATTCTCTTCTTGCTCCACAAATTCTTTTATCGTTGTATAATAGGGATTTTGATGATAGGTACTGTCTAGTCTCCCTACTCCTAAGTAATAGAAAATGTCAGATGATAAAAATGGTAATACTACTACAAATATCATAGCTATAATGGCTATAAATAAGAAGATTTTCTTAGTACTCGAAAATATCTCTTTTCTCTTTTTTATGGCTAATACATATAACATCGATAATATAGCTAATATAAAAATATACAACAAGGTTTGCGTTACTCTACTAATTGGCATATCATAGAGAAACTGAAAATAAGGTCCAAATTGGAATATTGTTTTCTTTTCTATTAGATACAAAATAGATGGCATAGCAAATATAATACTTGCTATGATGAATAAAATTTTGATTGATTTGTTTTTTGTCAATTTATTTCTCCTTATCTTTTCTAATTTGCTTTTCATATCGGTCTTCCTCTGAGAAAACACATCCACAATATTTTTGCCTATACAATCCTAATTCTTTTGCCTTTTCTTGTCCTTCTCGAAAACCAACTCGAAAATCTCGATAGACAAATTCAACCCCATATTTTTTTGCCATTTCCTCTCCTATTTTAATTAACATTTCATGATTTTGATAAGGACTTATTAACAAAGTCGTGGTAAAACTATCATAACCATTTTCTTTGGCATATTGGGCAGTTTGCTCTAAACGAACTGGATAACAATAATCTTGGCATCTTTTTTCCAAATTGTTTACTACATTTTTGCAAAACTCTCTTAATCCATAGTTTTCTTCAAATATGACTTTTGCACCTATGCTATTGGTATATTCTTTTAGGCAATCTCTTCTTAATTTGTATTCCATATAAGGATGTATATTGGGATTAAACCAATAAATGGTTGGTTCAATTCCTTCTTTTCTTAAAGTGTCTATACAATACACACTACATGGTGCACAACAGGTATGTAATAATAACTTCATGATTTTTCTCCTCTTTCTTCTGGTACATCATACCCTAAATGCTGATAAGCTGGTGGCAAAACCTTTCTTCCTCTTAAAGTTCTTGCTATAAAACCAATTTGAATTAAATATGGCTCATAAACATCTTCTATCGTGTCGATTTCTTCTCCAACACTTACTGCTAAGGCTTCTATTCCTACTGGTCTTCCTCCATATTGGACAATCATGGTTTCTAATATCTTTCGATCAATTTCATCTAATCCTAATTCGTCTATTTCTAATTGATTTAAGGCATGTTTTGTAATCTTTAAGGTAATGTTTCCATCTCCTAATACTAATGCATAATCTCTTACTCTTTTTAATAATCGGTTAGCAATTCTTGGTGTTCCTCTTGACCTTCTTGCTATCTCCTTAGCTGCTTCTTCCTCTATTTCTACTTCTAAAATTTTACTTGACCTTTTTACAATCGTTGTTAAATCTTTTTCTGAATACAATTCTAATCGATGTACAATTCCAAAACGGTCCCTTAATGGTGTTGATAAAGCTCCTGCTTTGGTAGTTGCACCAATTAAAGTGAATTTTGGCAAATCTAATCGAATAGACCTACTACTTGGGCCTTTTCCTATCATAATATCTAATGTATAATCTTCTAATGCTGGATATAATATTTCTTCTACACTTTTGCTTAATCTATGGATTTCGTCAATAAATAATACATCAAATTCTGAAAGGTTAGTAAGTATTGATGCTAAATCTCCTGGCTTTTCAATGGCTGGCCCAGAAGTTATTTTGATATTGGAATTCATTTCATTAGCAATTATATTCGATAATGTTGTTTTTCCTAATCCTGGAGGTCCATATAATAAGACATGGTCTAATGGTTCTTCTCTTTTTTTGGCAGCTTCGATGTAAATTTTCATGTTTTCTTTTGCTTTGTTTTGCCCTATATATTCTTCTAATACTTTTGGCCTTAAAGAATTTTCGTATCGTTCTTCTACTTGGTCTTCTAAATTTTTAGTCATTAATCTTTCTTCATCCATTAACCTAATCTCTCCTTTTTCGTTAGCATTGTTCAATAAATTCTTCTATGATTTTCAACATTTTTTGATTATTTTGTTGATAACTTTTGGGTTCAAAATTTTTTATTTTTTGAATTGCTTGTTCTAGTTCCTCTAAGCTTTGTATCCCTATAATATAACCTTTCTTATCAAAAAGCTCTACAATTTCTTTTTGATGATTATTAACATGTTCTTGATATTCGTGAAGTCGTGGAACAGCAATTACTTTTTTGTTTTTGGTTATGGATTGTAAAATTGATCCAACTCCTCCATGCGTAATAATTAGGTCTGCTTTGTTTTCCATTTGTTCTAATTCTTCTTTTGAAACAAAGTCTAATATTTTCATAATATTGGATTGATATTTGGTGTATCCTGCTTGTACAATTACTTCTTCTTGTATTATTTCTTTTTTGATTAGTTTTTCAATTTCTTCTAATAATCGATAAAAATTATTGTTTTGTGTTCCTAATAATACTAAAATCATGAATTCATTTAACCTCCACATTTTTCCAACATTATTATATCTTTTTTTTGCCTTAATGTCTAGCAAATTAAAAAAGATAGTGATAATTTTTTCTTTTATTACACTATCTTTTTAAGCATTTCTATTTTAATAAATGGAACCACCATATACTGCTTTTGGATATACTTCTAGCATTTCCTTCCATTGTACAATAAACAAATCAGCAATTGGATAAATGAGTCTTCCTGTTGCTGTTTTTTTATTGGTATTTGCAAAGGTTTCTATATAAATTATCTTACTTCCAAAAATTTTTCCTAAGTAGCACATTGGACCTGCCGTATGTGTTCCTGTTGTTACAATTACGTTAGGATGTATTTTAAAATATAAGTATACTGTTTTTAGGCAAAGATAAAAGTATTTAAAAATATAAGTGAATAGCTTTGTTCTTGTTCCATAAGGTAAAAAGTATAATCTTTTTCCATATTTTTCTTTTAAACTTTTTACGACACTACTTACTCGGCTAAGTG
>CATOLW010000139.1 GCA_951800935.1 uncultured Clostridium sp. | reverse complement strand
AAAAGAAAAAAAAAAACAAAAAAAAAGAAAAAAAAAGCAAACTAAAACAATAAAATAAAATAAAAAACAAAAGAAAAAAAGTAACCAAAAAAAATATAATAAAAAGAAAAAAAAAACTAACAAAACATCAAAAAGAAGAGTTGATTGTAAAAAACAATTTAGATGATTTATTACAAGAAACAATAGATTGTAGTCAATATGAAAGATTGAAATAGAAGACGAGGGAACTAAAAATGTATAATCGAATAGCAATTGTAGGTGGATGTGGAAGCGGAAAAACAACTTTGTCTAATATATTATCAAAAAAATTAAATATACCAGTTACACATTTAGATGGTATTAACTATAAACCAAATTGGATCGAAATAGAGGCAACAGAAAGAGAAATTGAATTAGAAAAGGTAGATTAAATTAAAATTCAGTTGATGCTAATCTTTCTCTGGATAACTGTAAAAAACGGCAAAAATAGAAAGGCGATAAAAAGGAAAAGAAGGTGATTTTGATTGAATAATAAATTTCAAGAAGACGAAATAACAGAATTAAAGAAATCTACAAGTGAATTAAAAGAAGCAATAGTATCAATTGTTTCTATATTAAATAAACACAGACATGGAAAACTATATTTTGGAATAAAAGATGATGGAACAGTAATTGGTCAAGAAGTTAGTGGAAAAACACTAAGATATATTTCAGAAGTCATTTCAAATAAGATAGAACCTAAAATCTGTCCAAAGATAACCAATGTAAAAATAGAAGATAAAGATTGCATTTTAGTAGAATTTGAAGGAGAAGATGTTCCATATTTTGCAGATGGAAGAGCTTATATAAGAGTAAGTGATAGAGATCAAAAACTTTCTATTTCTGAAATGAGAAAAATATTTCTGAAAACAGAAAATGAAAATGGAAGTTGGGATTCAAGAATTTCAGACAAAACAATCGAAGATGTTAATGAAGAAATATTAAAGGATTATATAGAAAGAGCAAATAAAGCTAAGAGAATACCATTTCAATATACAAATAAAGAAGATGTTTTAAACAGGTTAGGATTATTAAAAGATAATAAACTATTAAATGCAGGAAAGGTTTTGTTTTGCGATAATAATAATGTAGAACTTCAAATGGCGATTTTTGCAACAGATACCAAAACAACTTTTATTGATATCGATAAAGTAGAGGGAAATATTTTTGATTTAATAAAAATAGGGCAAGAATATATTAGAAAAAATATTATATGGAATGTAAAAATAACAGATAAAAGAGAAGAATATCCAGAAATTCCACTAGACTCTATAAGAGAGGCTATTATAAATAGTTATGCACACAGGCTATATCAAGATCCTAAAGGAACTGAGATTTCAATATTTAAAAATAAAGTAGAAATATATAATCCTGGAACATTTCCAGAACAATATACACCAGAGGATTATATACAAAATAGAGCTCATTCAATATTTAGAAATCCCATAATAGCTAATGTTTTGTATAAATCAAATGATACAGAAACTTACTCTTCAGGAATAAGAAGAATATATGAAGAATGTACAGCAAATCAAGTAAAAGTAGAATTTAGAAAAGAAAAAATAGGATTTACGATAATTTTCTATAGAAAAAATTACGAAAAAGAAAATGAGGTTACTAAAAATGTCCCTGTAAATGTCCCTGTAAATGTCCAACTAAATATTACAGAAGAAAGTATATTGAAGATAATTATGAAAAATCCAAAAGTTACTCAGGTTTCAATAGCTAATCAATTAAAAATTTCTGAAAAAACAGTAAAAAGAAATATTAGTAAATTAAAAGAAAAGGGAATTGTTGAAAGAATAGGAGCAGACAAAAATGGATACTGGAAAATATTATAGTTAATAGAAAGAGGAAAAATAACAAATGTAATAGCAAAATATAAAGTTTGTGATCTAATTCGTGTAAAGGAGGAAAAATGTTTAAATTACATTCAGAATACAAGCCAACAGGCGACCAACCCAAAGCAATAGAATACCTATCAAAAGGAATAGAAGAAGGCAAGAAATTCCAGACGCTACTTGGAGTAACTCGGTTCACGGAAAAACTTTTACCATGGCAAATATCATCCAAAAAGTGCAAAAACCAACCCTCGTTTTAGCACATAATAAAACTTTGGCACGGACAATTATATTCCGAATTTAAAGAGTTTTTCCCAGAAAACAATGTAGAATACTTTGTTTCCTATTATGACTATTACCAACCAGAAAGCTACATTCCATCAACCGACACTTTCATTGAAAAAGACTCATCCATAAATGATGAAATAGACAAGCTACGTCATTCCGCAACATTATCTTTATTTGAAACAAAAGATGTCATCATCGTAGCTTCTGTATCTTGTATTTATGGATTGGGAGACCCTGTTGATTACCAAGAAATGATGTTATCTTTGCGAGTTGGTATGAATAAAGCAAGAGACCAAGTCTTAAAAAAGCTAATTACCATGCAATACACAAGAAATGAAATGGATTTTAAAAGAGGAACATTTCGAGCCAAGGGAGATATTGTAGAAATCTACCCATCTGACCAATCCGAGTCAGCAGTTCGTGTGGAATTTTGGGGAGACGAAATTGAAAAAATCACAGAAATTAATCCATTAACAGGAAAATCAATTGGAACTAGAAAACATATTTTAATTTCACCCGCTTCTCACTATGTAACCACAAAGGATAAAATGGAAAGAGCAATTGGAACCATCGAAAAGGAAATGGAAGAAAGAGTTAAATATTTCAAATTACAAAACAAATTAATCGAAGCGCAAAGAATTGAAGAAAGAACAAACTTTGATATGGAAATGATGCGAGAAACTGGTTTTTGTTCTGGTATTGAAAACTATTCAAGACACATCAGTGGAAGAGAAGAAGGAAGCCCGCCTTATACTTTGTTTGATTATTTCCCAGATGACTTTTTACTATTAATAGATGAATCGCATGCCACAATTCCACAAGTAAAAGCTATGTATAATGGCGATAGAGCAAGAAAAGAATCACTGATTAATTATGGATTTCGTCTGCCATCTGCTTTTGATAATAGACCTTTAAAATTTGAAGAATTTGAGCACCGCTTAAATCAAGTTATATTTGTTAGTGCCACACCAGCAGATTACGAAAAAGAAAAAGCACAAGAAAATGTAGTAGAACAAATTATAAGACCAACCCGGATTATTAGACCCTAAAATACAAGTAAAACCAGTCGCTAACCAAATTGATGATTTGATTGAACAAATACGTATTCGAGTAGAGAAAAAAGAAAGAGTTTTGGTAACTACATTGACCAAAAAGATGGCAGAAGATTTAACAGAATATTTAAAGGGATTAGAAATAAAAGTAAGCTATATGCATTCTGATACAAAAGCATTAGAAAGGATGGAAATTATACGAAACTTGCGTTTACGGAGAGTTTGATGTTTTAATTGGAATTAATCTTCTAAGAGAAGGGTTAGATATTCCAGAAGTTTCATTAGTAGCCATTTTAGATGCTGACAAAGAAGGTTTCTTACGTTCTGAAAGGTCATTAATTCAAACCATAGGTCGTGCTGCTAGAAATACAGATGGAACCGTTATTATGTATGCAGACGAATTAACCGATAGTATGGAAAAAGCAATTTCAGAAACCAATCGAAGAAGAAAGATTCAAGAGCAATATAATCAAGAACATGAAATAACACCAAAAACGATTCAAAAATCAATACGAAATAATATTGCCATGACAACCGCAGAAGATATTAGTGTAGAATATAAATTAGAAAAGAATGAAAACATTCAAGAAGTAATTACCAAATTAACAGACCAAATGTTACAATTGGCAAGTAATATGGAATTTGAAAAAGCAGCCGAGTTACGTGACAAAATTAAAGAACTAGAAAAACTATTGTAAAAAGTACTCTTTTTTGCTTGCTATTTTAACTTAAAATGTGATATAATTGATACCTATTGCATTTAATAAAAGAGAAGAAAAACAAAGGAAGGAGAAAAAAATGGAAATAATATGGCAAATTGGTAATTCATTCTGGTTTCAAGCTATTATAAAACTAATTTTAGGTTTTGTTTTAGCAGGAGTAATAGGGCTAGAACGTTCTTCTTGGAGTAAACCAGCAGGATTTAGAACTCATGCATTAGTAGGAATAAGCAGTGTATTAATTATGCTATGTGGAGAATATATGTCAAAACTTTATGATATGGATCCATCTAGAATACCAGCACAATTATTATCAA
>CATOLW010000138.1 GCA_951800935.1 uncultured Clostridium sp. | reverse complement strand
TTATAATATTGGGAATAGTTATTGTTGCATTAATTGGAATCGTTGTATTTTTAGTATTAAAATTAAATAATAACAATACTAATAATCAAATAGAAAATAGTTCAAATAGTCCTATTACTAATAATTCAAAAACTACGCAACAAGCAAAAAATATGAGTTTTAAATTAATGGACACAACAGATACATCTTTAACAGATAATCAAAAAGATGTAATTAAATTTTTTGATGAAGATTATTTCTTCTTATATACATATACAGAATTAGTAAGATATGCTGATATGTTAAAAAATATAAATGTAGCATTATACTGTCAAATAAATTCTATCTTATCATCTGATAGTGAAAACTTTGAGGCAGTTTGTCAATGGGGTGTTGGCGTTGATGATTTTTATGGTGGAGAATTGGCAGATTTAACAGAACCAATTATAATAAAAGGAAGAAAGCCTGAAAAAATGGTAATGCAAAAAGATGTTATGGCGTTAAAGGGAAAATTAATAGGAGCTGAAACAAGAAACATTAATGGTCAAAATATATATTTGCCAATTATAGAAATAACAGAAATGGGCGAAAACTCTAATTGGTATAGTGAAGTAACTTTAAGAAATGTGTCAAAAGCTGTTTTTGGAAATGATGTCAAATTTAGAAAACCAACAAATGATGAAATGCTGAAAATGACTGAATGTGATTATATTTCATTTGAAGACTGGATTTGGTTAGCAGAATTTGAAAATCAATCTAATTTGAATTTTAAAGTTTTTGATATATGGCAGTCGAATCCTTATGGATTAATAACATATAATTATACCTATAATCAAGGAATAGAACACGATTATTATAACAAACAGCTATATGTAACACCAGATTTACAAAAATATATAGTTTTTGATATGTCAAGAAAAGATAAGTATGTATATATAAATGTATATGATAGAAAATTAAATAAATTATGGCAAAAAGAAATATCTAATGCTTCTCAAATAACTTGGGATACAACAAACTCAAATTTGGTATTTGTAAGTGATAATGATTTTTATAATATTAATATTGAGACGGGAGAAAATATATTTGATCCAGTATTTGTAGGAAAGAAAAATGATGTTAGAATTTTAAATAATGGCTATTTATTAATAAATAATGATACAGATGACAATATAATGTTTTTAGATACGAACGGAAAAATAAAAAATAAATTTCATATAAAATTAGGAACAAAGGAACACCCAAACCCAACAATATATAGCAATTTCTGTCAAAAAATAGATGACAATTATGTTATATTATATAACTTGTATGATAAAGATAAATATAATGATACTAATGCACATTATACTTCACAAGATATATTCTCTACTAAATATATAATTATAAACGGAAATGGAGAGAAAATTAAAGAAAGCGAATAAAAAAATAACTGTTACTTAATTGTAGCAGTTATTTCCTTTTATATTATCCTGATTCAAGTCATAATATAACGAACTTAATTCTAAAAATATATCCCCATTTTCCTTTTTATATATTTCGCAGACTAACTCATCATCATTAAGTAAAAAGCTAACATCTTCAATATTATTTAAACGGATACTCAAAAATGAAATTGCACCAGTATCATAATTTTGTAGTGGAATACTTACAGATGATATACCAATATTACAAAAATTTTTTATTGGAATCATAACAACATTATTTCTAACTACTGGAATAATATTTTTACTATCATTAGGCAATAACTTTTTTAATTGTTCATTGCTTATTTTCATTTTCCTCCTAAAATGACTATTGTTACTTTCTAGCATAATACTTCCCCCTTCTTTTATATTAGTTTAAAATTAAGTCCAAAAAACTATAGCTTATTGGTGGAAAGAAAAAAGCAATATTTTATTTCCATTAAAGTTACATTGTTACTTTTGGGATATGTCCGAAAAATCTTGAACTTTTTTGGACATTTTCCTTTAGATTTAGCCTATTATCTCATATAATTAATTCAACCAATAATTAAAAAGGAGAAGAAATAATATGGAAAATCAAATTAATTTATATGGATATGCAAGAGTAAGCACCCAAAAACAAAACCTAGAAAGACAAATTGAAGCATTAACAAAGTTTGGAATTACAAAAGAAAATTTATTTATAGATAAGAAAAGTGGAAAAGATTTTAACAGAGAAGATTACCAACTACTAAAACAAATTTTGAAAAGAACTCAAAACAATGTATTGGTAATTAAAAGTATAGATAGATTAGGAAGAAATTATCAGGAAATACAAAAAGAGTGGCAAGAAATAACAACAGAACTAAAAACAGATATAGTAGTTTTGGATATGCCAATACTAGACACAAGGAAATACAAGGATACAATGGGAAATTTTATTAGTGATTTAATTCTTCAGGTATTAAGTTATGTGGCAGAGAACGAAAGAACAAATATAAGGCAAAGGCAAGCCGAAGGAATCGCAATAGCAAAGGCAAAAAAAATTATGGGACGACCAAAAATAAAACTACCTAAAGACTTTCAGCCACAATACAACTTATGGAGACAAGGAAAACAAACGGCAAAGGTAACAATGGCAAATTTAAACTTAAAAAAATCAAAATTCTACTCATTTGTAAGGAATTACGAAGCACAAAACGCGGAATTAAAAAAAGTAAGTTAATATAAAATACTATCAATAATAAACGAATTAAAAATAAAGCCTTTAAAATAAGGCTTTTTATTGTACTGGTTTATAACGGTTGCAAGTAGGACCTGTCCAACCACGGCGTGCACCTGTCGAAAAAATCTACAAAATTAGTGAAAAAATAAAAAAATAAAATCCATGAAATGCTTTTGGCTGTAGAAAAGCGCAAAATAACAAAAAATAACTTGACAAATGGGGAAATATGTAGTATAATAAGCACAATTAAATATTGCAAATAAATTTCAAGTTAATTTTAATACTGTTTTTATAGTTGAAAAGCAGGTACATTAAAAGAGCTGTTACACATGATTATGTAATCGCTTTTTTAGTGTACCTGCTTTTTTCATGTGTAAAATTATTTGTAAAAAAAATTAAAAAAGGAGCGATATTTTATGCAGAAAAAGAAACTCTCCCACTTGGGAGACAAGTTACAAAAAAATTTACAAAATAAAAATGAAACACCTGTATCAAAAGCACATGAAAGAAAATTAAATTTAAAAAAGAAAGAAGTTGATACTATGTCAAATTATGAATTTGAACAAATGGAAAAGGAATTACAGGAAATCTTACAAGAAAGTATGGAAATGAATTTAACACAAGAGCAGGAAGAAGAACAAAATAAAAAAATAAAACAATATGAAAGAGCAGTAGAAATTCATAGTATGGATTATGAAATTGAGCAAGAAGCGGAAGAAATAGAGTGGAAAAATTATTATATTTTACAAATGCACAAAAATAATTATTATCAAGATGATGATTATTACAATAGTTATAATAATTATTACTAATTTATTAAAATAAAGCAGTTTTAAACATTTTGGCTATATCACATAAGAACTATCATTACTGATATAGCCAAAGTGAAAATATATAAAATAAAGGAGAATTTTATCATGAATTTAAAAGAAATTTTAGAAAAATTTGCAGAAATGCAAGAATATGCTGAAAGCAACAATACAAATGCAAGTCTATGGTGGCATTATTTTGAAGCTGGACAAACTTATAAAATAATGGAATATGCAATAACTATTGAAAAAGTAGAAAATGTAAGAAATATAGAAGGAGATGATAGAGAAATGCTAGATATAACTTTAAGATTTGCTGATAACAAATTGGATAAACTTGAAGGATATAGATATAAAGGAATATTAGAAGAATCGAAAACATATTTTAGCATTGGATTTTGTATGGGGAATTATAATACAATATATTTTCCAATGACAGAATTTAGTGAAACAAGTATAGTTGGAAAATATAATCATCTAAAAGCATATACAGGAACACCAATAGTCGAATTATCAAAAATGGAAATAATAAAAGACTATAGGGGGTCAAGGAAAGTACTATTACAAGATTACTTTTATTGCACATTTGATAATCCAGTGGCTGTATCAGTTAATGGTTTTGGACAAATAATATATTAAATTATAAAAATAAATAGAGTTTAAGTCCTTGCACTTGATAAATTACATATAAAACAAGGCACTCTGGAACGGGAGTGCTAGTAAATGCAAGAAAATTGTATAAATGAAACTAAAAATTCATATTTATTAAATATGAGCAAGAAAGAAAATAAAATCAATACAAATGAAAACGA
>CATOLW010000137.1 GCA_951800935.1 uncultured Clostridium sp. | reverse complement strand
TGACAAAGCAAAATATGAAACACAAGATGCAGTAATGAAAGCAGTTTGTAAAAACATAGAAGTAGAAATTCCATCAGGAATGGTAGAAATAGAATTAGACAACATGTTAAAAGACATGGAACAAAGATTATCATATCAAGGATTGAAATTAGATCAATATCTTCAAATGATGGGAAAAAGTAAAGAAGATATGCGAAAAGAATATGAACCTCAAGCAACAGAAGGAATCAAATCAAGATTAGCTTTGGAAGCTATAATCAAAGCTGAGAAAATAGAAGCAGCAGAGGAAGAAATAGATGAAAAATTAAAAGAAATGGCTAAAAACTATGGAAAAGAAAATGATGAAGAATTCTTAAAAAATGAAAAGGTAAGAAGCTACATAAAAGAAGGATTAACATCAGAAAAAGCCATGGAATTCTTAGTAAAAAATGCAAAAATAAAATAAGCAAAATTAGAAAGGTTGGGGGATAAAATTAAGGAGTTAAATTTTAACCCGGCCTTTTTGGATTTTCTATCAATTTCTAATTAAAATAGAAACAACAAATCAAAGGAGGAAAATTATGTTAGAAAGAAATAGTTTAGTACCTTATGTAGTGGAGCAAACTAGTAAAGGAGAAAGATCATATGATATCTTTTCAAGATTATTGAAAGATAGAATTATATTTTTAGGAGAGGATGTAAATCCAACAACTTCTAGTTTAATTATTGCACAATTATTATTTTTGGAGTCAGAAGACCCAGATAAAGATATCAATTTATATATTAATTCACCAGGTGGATCTATTACAGATGGAATGGGAATTATTGATACAATGAATTATATTAAATGTCCAGTATCTACTATCTGTGTTGGAATGGCAGCAAGTATGGGAGCAGCACTACTTGCTGCTGGTGAAAAAGGAAAAAGATTTGCAACACCAAATGCAGAAATTTTAATTCATCAACCATTAATCGGTGGTGGTGGAATTTCAGGGCAAGCAACAGAGGTAAAAATTCATGCAGACCATTTAATAAAAACAAGAGAAAAATTAAATAAATTCTTGAGTGATAGAACAGGTCAAACAATAGAAACCATCCAAAAAGATACAGAAAGAGATAATTATATGACAGCACAAGAAGCTTTAAAATATGGTTTAATCGATGGAATTATGGATAAAAGAAATTAAGTAAATAAAGAGAGGGAGAATTTAAAAGATGGCAAAAAATGATATACCTAAAAGTGTAAGATGCTCTTTTTGTGGAAAAGCACAAGAAAATGTAAAAAAAATAGTGGCTGGACCAGGCGTATACATTTGCGATGAATGTGTGGAACTTTGCAATAGTATTATCGAAACTGAAATTTATGATGATGAAAAAGCAGGATATAGTTTAAATGAACTAAACGACATTCCAAGTCCAAAAGAAATAAAACAAATATTAGATGATTATGTAATTGGGCAAGAGGAAGCTAAAAAAACTTTATCAGTAGCTGTTTATAATCATTATAAAAGAGTAGCACATGAAGAAAATGCTGATAAAGATGATGTAGAAATTCAAAAAAGCAATATTTTATTATTAGGACCAACAGGATGTGGAAAAACTTTATTAGCCAGAACCTTAGCTAAAATATTAAATGTGCCATTTGCAATTGCAGATGCTACTACTTTAACAGAAGCAGGATATGTAGGAGAAGATGTAGAAAACATTTTATTAAAATTAATTCAAGCAGCAGATGGCGATATTGAAAAAGCGGAAAAAGGAATTATTTATATTGATGAGATTGATAAAATAACGAGAAAGTCAGAAAATCCATCCATTACAAGAGATGTGAGTGGAGAAGGAGTACAACAAGCCTTATTAAAAATTATTGAAGGAACAGTTGCTTCTGTACCGCCACAAGGAGGAAGAAAACATCCAAATCAAGAACTAATTCAAATTAATACAGAAAACATCTTAATCATCTGTGGAGGAGCTTTTGAAGGATTGGAAGACATTATAAAAAATAGAACAGGAGAAAAAGCAATCGGATTTGGAAGTCAAATTAAGAGTAAAAAAGAAATTAAACAATATGAAATCTTCCAAGAACTATTACCACAAGATTTATTAAAATTTGGTTTAATTCCAGAATTTATAGGAAGATTGCCAATCATTGCCACCTTGAAAGAATTAGATAAAGAAGCTTTAGTAAAAATATTAGTAGAGCCAAAAAATGCATTAATCAAACAATATCAAAAATTATTTCAAATTGATAATGTAGAATTAATTTTTGAACAAGAAGCAATTGAAGCAATTGTAGAAAAAGCAATTGAAAGAAAAACAGGAGCCAGAGGTCTTCGTTCTATTATAGAAGAAATTATGAGAGATATTATGTATGAAATACCATCCAATCCTCATATTGAAAAATGTACAGTAACTAAAAATACTGTTTTAGAGGGAGCAGAGCCTAAAATACTTATAAATGAAGAAAAAACAGTCCATAAACCAATCATAAAGAAAAAAAGACAAATGCCAAATAGTGAAGATGAAAAAGAAACAGCTTAAAAGCTGTTTCTTTTTATGATTAATTAGTATTTATACATAATAAAAATAGAAAAAAGCATATATATGGGATAAAGGAGGAAATATCATGAAAGATAAAGAATATAACCGAGAAGCAGTGGTAGAATATGCTAAGAAATGGGCATTGGCAAGAAATCCTAGATACTATAACTTTGATAATGTTGGAGGAGATTGCACAAGTTTTGCATCCCAATGCATCTATGTAGGAAGTAAGATTATGAACTACCAAAAAGATATAGGATGGTATTATATCAATGGAAACAACAAATCACCATCATGGAGTGGCGTAGAATATTTATATCAATTTTTGATGAATAATAAAGGGATAGGACCACAAGCAATAAAAACAACACAAAATAAGATACAAATAGGAGATTTAGCACAATTATCATTTGATGGAGACAAATTTGCTCATACTTTAGTAATTGTAAAAATTGAAAACAGATTCACACGACAAGGTATAAAGATTGCTTCTCATACAGAAGATAGTTTAGAAAGACCAATTTCAGAATATAAATTTGAAAACATCAGATGGATTCATATTCAAAAGATAGGGATTTAAGAGAAAATTAATTTTTTCTCTATTTTTAAATAATAAAATATGTGGTATACTGTAAAAGAAAAGGAAAGGGATGGAAACGAAATGTACAATATATTAGTAGTAGATGACGACAAAGAAATTGTAGGAGCGATTGAAATTTACCTAAAAAAAGAAGGATATCATATTATAAAAGCTTATAATGGAAATCAAGCGATACAAATGATAAAAGAAAAAGAAATTCACCTTATCATATTAGACATTATGATGCCAGAAAAAGATGGTATTGAAACATTAGAAGAAATCAGAAAAGACAAAAAAATACCAGTTATTCTGTTATCTGCTAAATCTGAAGACTATGACAAAATAGGAGGTCTAAATGCAGGAGCAGATGATTACATTACCAAACCATTTAATCCACTAGAATTAATTGCAAGAGTCAATTCCAATTTAAGAAGATATGTAACTCTGGGAGCTTTAGAAAACAAAAGTAAAAATAAAGTATATCAAACAGGAGGACTAGAAATTAATGATGAAACTAAAAAAGTAACAGTAGACGGAAAAGAAGTAAAATTAACAGCAACAGAATACAACATTTTAAAATTTTTATTAGAAAACAAAGGAAAAGTATATTCTATTCCAGAAATTTATGAAAGTGTATGGAAAGAAGAAGGATTTGGAGCAGAAAACATCATAGCAGTACACATTAGGCACATAAGAGAAAAAATAGAAATTAATCCCAAAGACCCCAAATACTTAAAAGTAATCTGGGGCGTGGGATACAAAATAGAAGAGGGGGATTAAGGAACGTCCCCTAATCTCTGTGAGAGGAGTAAGAAATGGAAAAGTTAAGAAATTCAAATGTTTTAAAATGGATATGTTACATTATGATACCAATATTAGTTGCGACTTTGCGGATTAAGTATTTTTCATATGGCTTTTTTAAGTGAATTTGGAGGAAAACAAGAAACAGAATATAGCCAAACAGAAAATTTTGCTAACAATTATTTGTATTTTTTCATGGATAAAGTAAATGAGTGCCAAATGAATCATAAGACCAAATACTTTGACGAGTTAGAAGATGAAGAAGGAAAAATATATTGTTATTTTGATAGCAATTCTAATTACTATCAAAGTCAAATTGGAAATTATATTGATTATATTATTGTAAAAAGAGAAACAGGAGAAATATATACTAATATAAAAAGTA
>CATOLW010000136.1 GCA_951800935.1 uncultured Clostridium sp. | reverse complement strand
GTAAAGGGACTACAAAACATTGATAAAATTATTAATATTGACCAATCACCAATTGGAAGAACACCACGTTCTAACCCAGCAACCTATACAGGTGTATTTGATTTAATTCGAGATATTTTTGCTAGTACAGAAGAAGCTAAATTAAGAGGATACCAAAAAGGCAGATTTAGTTTCAATGTAGCAGGTGGAAGATGTGAAAGCTGTAATGGTGACGGAGTTCACAAAATTGAAATGCATTTCTTACCAGACATCTATGTCCCATGTGAAGTATGTAAGGGAAAACGTTATAATAGAGAAACTTTAGAAGTAAAATACAAAGGAAAAACGATTGCTGATGTCTTAGATATGACAGTAGAAGAAGCTTTAACATTCTTTGATAAAATACCAAAAATTAAGCAAAAAATACAAACCTTACATGATGTAGGTCTTCGGATACATTAAACTAGGACAACCATCTACAACCTTATCTGGAGGAGAAGCACAAAGAGTTAAACTAGCAACCGAACTATCCAAAAGAGCAACTGGAAAAACATTGTACATTTTAGATGAACCAACAACAGGACTTCACATTGCTGATGTCCATAAACTAGTAGATATTTTACAAAGATTAGTAGACACAGGAAATACCATTATTGTTATTGAACACAACTTAGATTTAATCAAAACATGTGATCATATTATTGACTTAGGACCAGAAGGCGGAGATAATGGTGGAGAAGTGGTTGCTGTCGGTACACCAGAACAAATCTGCACAAATGAAAGAAGCTATACAGGTAAGTTTTTAAAAAAATATTTATCATGATTTTAGGTAATTTGGAGACTTAAGGAAAAAATAATGAGAATACTTTTGAAGAAGAGTTAAAATATTGTAAAAGTAAGAAAAGAATTGTTTTTAGAGTAAAATAGTAACAATTCTTTTTTGTTTTATAAATAAAAACTATTCAAATGGTTCATACTAAAGAAAAACAAAAGGGAGGAAAAGTATGTTTAATTTTAGAACAGACTTAGCATCTGAAAGAAGAGAAATTTACAAGCAAGCTAATAAATTGGAAGAAATCGATGGAATAGAAACAAACCAAGAAGAAATAAATGAAAACATAAAAGTAGAAAGAGTCAAAATAACGAATGAAAATGGAGAAAAGGCCATAGGAAAACCAATGGGAAATTATATTACTATTGATATCAAAAAATTAAAAATAGCACAAGAAGAAGAAATTGGAAAAGCAGCAGAAATATTGACCAAAGAACTAAAACAAGTAATAGGAAATCATATTGACAAGCAAGGAGAAATCTTAGTGGTAGGGCTTGGGAATATTTATGTAACACCAGATGCTTTAGGACCAAAAGTAATTAATGAAATAGAAGTTACTAGACATATCATAAATTACTTACCACAATATGTAGAAGAAGGAACTAGAATGGTAAGCGCAATATCTCCAGGAGTATTAGGAACAACAGGAATAGAAACTGTTGAAATTTTAAAAGGAATTGTAGAAAATACAAAACCAAAACTAGTAATTGTAATTGATGCATTAGCTTCTCGAAGCATTGAAAGAATTAGTAGTACCATACAACTGTCAGATACAGGAATTGTACCAGGTGCAGGAGTGGGAAATACAAGAAGTGAAATTAGTCAAAAAACACTAGGTATTCCAGTAGTAGCAATTCGGAATTCCAACTGTAGTAGAAACAGCAGTGTTAGTAAATGACTGTTTAGATTTGTTTATCGAAAAATTGCAAGATGAAGCAAAATCAAATGATTATTTAAATCAACTAAAGGAAGAAGACAATTACGAAGAAATTAGAGAAGTGCTATTACCAAAAGATTATAACTTAATTGTAACACCAAAAGAAATTGACGATTTAATTGAAAACATGAAAGATATAGTAGCTAGTGGAATTAATG
This sequence comes from uncultured Clostridium sp., assembly GCA_951800935.1. Next base: position 2,410 of record CATOLW010000136.1, on the reverse strand, counting down.
GTGCTATGTAAAAAAGGTATTGCAAGTATTGCAATACCTTTTTTCTATTGTTATAATTAGAAAAAAGGAGAAATAAAAATGGAAAATGCAAAAGAAGAATTAAAAGTTGAAACTAGAACTTTAGAACAATTATTAAAAGACTTAAGAGAACAAAAAGATTGGACATACCTACATATTGTAGAAGAATTAAATAAAATAGGTATTGCAGTAAATGAGAAAAAAGTAAAAAAATGGGAACTAGGATTAGAGTATCCAGAAATAAATGAAATATATAAATTATCAGAATTATACTTTGTACCAAGTGAAGATTTTATTATGGCAAAAACGAATAGTTACCAAGAAGGCTTGGCATCTATCCATGCAACATTAATTAAATGGATCTGTTATTTTACAGGAATCTCATTAAAAATAGGGTATGTAGGATTTTATATCATCATTACTGCAGCGCTAATAGGAGCGTTAATGTTCTTTGTTGGAAATTTGAATACAGTAGTAGAAATGGGAAAAGATAAAATTTAAAAGTATTTGTCTAAAAATGTTGCAAAAAATATTTAATTAGGATATAATCAACCTAGAAAAGTAAATAAAGGGAGGATAAAAATGGAAGAAGAAAAGAAAAAAACTAAAACAGTAGAAAAGAAAGAGGAAGCAAAAAAAGTAGAAACAACAGCAAAGGTGGAAAATAAAAAATCAAGAAATATGATTATGATTGCAATTGCTATAGTAGTAGCTGTAGTTTTGGTAGCCATTGTAGCATACATTATAATGAATGATTCACCTAAAAAAGTAGTAGAAAACACATTAAATCAATTAAAAATAGGAGCTTATAAACAAGAAATCTTAGCAGGCTTAACACAAGGAGAGAGTGCACTTGATACAGAAGCTCAAAAATTATTATTTGAAAAATTAGAATGGAAGATTTTAGAGGTAAAGGAAGAAGGAGAAAAAACAACTGTTGAAATAGAAATTACCAATAAAGATTTCAAAACCATTATGGGAAACTACATGCAAAAAGCATTAAAAGCAGCATTTAGTGGACAAAGTATTAATGAAGAACAAATGACCAACTACTTAATGGAAGAACTAAAAAATGAAGAAATTGCAACAGTAACTAATAATGAATCAATTGTAGTAGAAAAGCAAAATGGAAAATGGAAAATAACAGATGAAGAAGCTTTTGTATATAGTGTATTACCAGGATTAAGCGAAGCAATGGATGCTCTTACTTAAATCAATAAGAAAAAATTCCACAAATCAGAAAAAATCACGAATGTTCTGAATGTGGAATTTTTGTTTTTTTATATAACTGACAAATGTTACAATCTGTGCATAAACTAACTCTATTTTCAAATACTAATTGTAGTGTATTAATAAAATCATCCATAAAGTTATCAACTAAATGAATATAGACTTTTTTAGGAAGTAGAGTCAATAGTGAATTTAGAATATAATCATTAGAAGAAAAAGAAATATCACTTAGGATTTTAGCTTTAAAAATATCATCGTTTACAATAATTGCATTCTTATTTTCATCAAGCAGTAAAGACTCAGAAGAAGAATAAATGATATGGACAATGTCGCAAGTAGAATTTTGGGAGTTAATATACAATTTTACTAAAGAAATAAATTCTAAATATTCTTTTTCTATTACAAAATGATTCACAGCTTCATTGACAATTTCATCTAAAAAAGAAAAATAATCTTTTAATCTAAAATTAATAAAACCATTTAGAACAATAGAGGTATGATCACTTAGGAAAGAATAAAAAATATCAAAAAGTATTTTGAATTTTTTATCAAAAAGTTTAGAAAAATCATCTGCCATAATATCAAAGCAAATAGCTAAAATTTTATTTTTTTCATTATGATCAAAGTAAAAGTAATTTTGTGAAATAAGGCGTTTTAAAAAAATTTCTTCTAACTCATCAATTACCAAAAAGCAAAGAATAGAAGAAAGTTTAGACAAAAAAAGTGATTCATCATTTCCTAGGTAGTGAATAATAACATTCTTATAAAGCTTAAACTCATTTTCAGAAAAGCAAACATCTTTTAAATCAATATTTTTAAATTCATTTAGTAGATAGTTAATTAAATCAGAATCATTTGTCTTAATACATAGTGATTTCATAAAAAAATTCCCCTTTCCACATAAAATAGTATCTACTAAATTTCAAAAAGTTATACATTATAGTATGCGGATTAGAAAAAAATGGTGAGTGTCGTGTTGGGGACGTTTCTTTTTGCGACATTTTGTCGCAAAAAGAAACGTCCCCAACACGACACTCAATGAGACATTAATGATAAATCATGTAATCTATGTTTGGAAAGATACAGTCCTTTTTTGAAATATCATTTAAGAAGTCTTTGTCTATGTTATTTTCTTTTATTTGGTAATATAATTTGGTAAATC
>CATOLW010000135.1 GCA_951800935.1 uncultured Clostridium sp. | reverse complement strand
TCTCCTTCTATTTTCCCATTATCTCCATTTACTAGATAGATATTTGTTGTCTTCGTAAACGTAATCTCGATTGGCTGACTGTTCAATTTTATGGCTATATTTTTATTTAGTTTCTTTAGTTCTTTCTCTAATTCACTTGCTGTTACAGATGTTTTTTCTCCTTTTTCCATTTTATTGGCTATTACACTATTATAAGCTAATCCTATTTGTTCTTTTTCCTCTTCTTTTATTGTCAAATCTTTTGCCTCTTTTGCATTTGTTAAAATTCCATTTTCGCCAGTTAAAGTTGCTATACTCACAGCTGCTAAAATCAATAATACAATGATGGTTACTACTAATGCTATTAGGGTAATACCTTTGTTAGCTTTTTGCTTTTTCTTTAAGTTTTTTATACTTTTCATATAACTCTCCATTTCTCTCTTTTGTTTCTTTTTTTATTATCTTATACTACGTTAGAATAGTTTCTAATAACTATATAGATATTATATCAATTACTTCAAATGATGTAAATACATTTATACTTTTTTATTTAGTTATTTACTATATCAATGTTTAAGGTAATTTAAGAAACTATTACTATATTTCTACTAGTATCAAATCATCTCCTATACACTTAATATTTTGCCATGGAATCTCAATTTGATTGTTAGAAGCAAACAAGTTTAATACCTTATTACTTCCTGGTACAATAATAGAAGTTATCTTACCTGTTTCTAAATCAGCACATACATCTTGCACATACCCTAATCTTTTTCCATTATTAATATTAACTACTTCTTTATGTTTAAAATCTAATCCTTTATCTTGCATTTTTTTGTCTCCTCTTTTATTTTCTTAAGTTATTATATTCATCAAATATAATAATAGAAGATATAGATTTTACTCTATTCCCTTCTTAATTCTATTTATAAAACTTTTTAATATGAACAATTGCACTTTTTTCTAAACGTGAAACTTGTGCTTGTGAAATACCAATTTCATCTGCCACTTCCATTTGTGTTCTTCCATCAAAAAACCTTTTTACTACAATCATTCTTTCTTTTTCATTTAGTTTTTGTAAAGCTCCTTCAATTGCCATTTTTTCTGTCCACATTTCATCTGTATTTTTACTATCTTTTACTTGATCCATAACATAGATGCTTTCAGCTCCATCATTATAAACTGGCTCTTGTAAAGACACTGGATCTTGTATAGCATCAAAGCTAAAAGCAATGTCTTCTTTTGTTACTCCTAATTCTTTTGCAATTTCATCAATTTTAGGTTCTCTTCCTTGTTCTTTTGTATATCTTTCTTTAAATTGAATTGCTTTATAAGCCAAGTCCCTTATAGAACGACTCACTCGTATGCTGTTGTTATCTCTTAAATATCTTTTTACTTCTCCTACTATCATTGGTACAGCATAGGTACTAAATTGTACATTTTGGCTTAAGTCAAAATTATCAATTGCTTTAATTAACCCAACACACCCCACTTGAAATAAGTCATCTGCTGCTTCTCCTCTTCCATAAAATCTTTGTATGACACTTAGTACTAATCTTAAATTCCCATTAATAAATGTTGTTCTTGCTTCTTCATCTCCTGCTTTTATTTTTATGAATAGTTCTTCTTTTTCTTCTCTACTTAATATTGGTAATTTTGAGGTATTTACACCACATATTTCTACTTTGTTGTTTAACAAAAGAAAAACCTCCTTTGAAATTTACTTATTTTAAGTATTTCCAAATTTGGTTTTTTTATGCTCTTTTCTTAATTTGACTTTTTTATGTAAACGTTATATAATATGTTTAGACTATAAAAACAGAAAGGAGAGACCTGTCCAAGCAATTCTAGGGCAAGTCAATAAGTAACATGGCATTAGAACACAAACATTATGTGGTAGGCACTGATTTTAATGGAGGCTATGTTATCATGGCCAAAGTTTCTGGACTTTGTTCTGACTACCTTACTGTCGCTCGGTACGATTCTGAAGGTGGTGAGGAGTTCTTACCATCTGTAACAGATGAACAGAAAGAGGCCATCCAGAAACACGCCAAACGTGCTGGGATTCTTTAAGCACAAAATAGGAAGAGTTTGGATTCTCCAAACTCTTCCTACTTTTTACCCAATTTTACTCGTAATTTCTTTTTTCATCTTACCTATAATCTTTTTTTCTAATCTTGATATGTAACTTTGTGAAATGCCGTAATTCATCAGCCACTTCTTTTTGCGTTTTTTCTTTTCCTGTTTGAAATCCAAATCTCATTTCCATAATATCTTTTTCTCGATGGTTTAGTTTACTAATAGAAGCTCGCAATAAAGATTTATCTACCTCATCTTCTAAATTTCTAGATGTAATATCTGGTTCTGTTCCTAATATATCAGAAAGAAGCAATTCATTTCCATCGCCATCTTTATTCAATGGCTCATCGATCGAAACTTCTCCTTTTATTTTATTATTTTTTCTTAAATACATTAAAATTTCATTTTCAATACAACGAGAAGCATAAGTAGCTAACTTTATTTTTTTATCCGAATTAAAGGTATTGACTCCCTTCATTAATCCTATCGTTCCAATGGATATTAAGTCTTCTATTCCAATTCCTGTGTTTTCAAATTTTTTAGCAATATAAACTACTAATCTTAAATTTCTTTCTACTAATTTTTGTCTAACTGCTAAATTGTCTTCCTGGTTTAATTGTTCTATCAATTTTGCTTCTTCTTCTGGTGGTAATGGTGGTGGAAGTGTTTGGCTTCCTGCTATATAAAAGATGGGCAAATATTCTATTTCATCTTTTTCATTCATGTATTTGGCACAAATGGTATTGATTCCATTTTTTACAAACTCAAAAATATTCATTTTTCCACTCCTTTCTCTTGTTACGACAATAATTCGATGCCAATCAAAGCTCTATATTCTCCTCTTTTTGTTAAGGACTTATGATACATACCAATTATTACATTCTCCTTTTTCTCTTCTTTTTCAATTCCCTTTATCGTAATTCCCTCTGCTTTTATTCCTAGTAGCATTCCATTTTGTTTCCCCAAAGAAGAAAATGGTATGAATTTTAATTTTGTTTTATATTCTTCTTTTATATTTTCTGGTATTTTCTCAAAATCACCCCCCAACAGTTCTTCCAAATGATTTAAAATTTCTTTTGATACATGTTCATACAAAAGCGTATGTTCTACTATAACTACAGGTGTATTGGTAATTGGTTCTTTTAATAAATTTCCTGTGTCTAGCATGGCAGTTGTTCTAATTGTTTTTCCATTCAATTGTATTTCTATCTCACAAAACATATCCTTTTTGGTTATTTTAGATTTTACAACTGTAAAGGCTGCCATAATAACAAGAAAAGCAATAATGCTTCCTAATATAATTGTTTTTAGTGGATAAGTTCCCAAGAACAATCCATTTTTCATTAAAATATCTTGTGGCTTTACTATGTAAATAAGTGCAAATGCTGCTCCTCCAAATACAAAAGAGGTTAGATAAAATATAATTAAATCCTTCCACATTTTTTTCATAACTTGTGGATTAAATGCTACATATATCATAACAATTGACAGTATTATTTTTAAAATCATACTAGTATAGATTTCTAAAATAGATAAATAGGATATAACTGAATAAATGGCCCCTAACAAGCTCGAAAGCACTAATTTTACGATTTTTATCTTTTCTTTTAAAATCAATCCTGTTGCTAGTAATATGATAAAATTCATAATTAAATTTTCTAATAGTACCACATCAATATAAATAATCATGCCATCACCTGCATGATTTATTATAGTCTTTTGCTTTTAAAAAAACTGTCTTTTCTTATTGGCGAAAAAAAGAAATAATCGAGTTTTTTCCACTTTTCTCGATTATTTCTTTTTTATTTTATTTTTACCCTTACATATTTTTATTTTTATTCTTTCTTAAGAAAGAAGGTATGTCTAAATCGTTTTGTGATGAACTAGTTTCTGAACTAGCTGGTATAGAATTAATTTTCTTTTCCCATGTTTTTGATACAATGTTATCTACTCCAATGCTAGAGATTGGTGCATTATTTTTTTCAAATCCTGTTGCAATAACAGTTATTTGAATTTCGTCATTCATACTAGTGTCTGTTACTGTACCAAAGATTATGTTTGCTTCTGGGTCTACACTTCTTTGTACTAATTCAGCTGCTGTGTTTACTTCATGTAATCCTAAGTCAGTTCCACCTGTAATATTGATGATAACTCCTTTTGCTCCTTCAATAGATGTTTCTAATAGTGGACTTTGGATTGCTTCTTTAGCAGCATCTTCTGCTCTGTTTTCTCCTGATGCTTTTCCTACTCCCATGTGTGCCATTCCT
>CATOLW010000134.1 GCA_951800935.1 uncultured Clostridium sp. | reverse complement strand
ATCATTTCCGAGAGTCATTTCGAAATTTGAAATCATAACTACCGATAAGCTACAGCAGCATCTTTTCCTTTTGCAATATAAGGAACATAATTACTATGAGCATGTCTTTCTGTAACAACTAAACTAGGAACAGCTAAAACAGCATTGTAAAGGGTAGAACTAATTTGACAATTACCGACCACCTAATCCTTTTTTCTTATTACCATCTTTATCAAAAATATCAGCTTTTTGATATCCTTTACTAGTAGAAGCTTGACCTACTGTGCCACAAAAAGAGAAGGTTTCGCCATTTTTTACAATGGTTTCATTTAAAGTATTACATGTAATAGTAATATTATTCTGACGAGCAGAATCATTAGAATAGATTTTGGTACTAAAAGTAGCAATCTGTTCTTCTGTAACAGGAGGAGTACTTTGTGCATCTGTGATACCTTGTTTTACTTCCAAATTATTTTGTTCTTGCTTTTCTTGTGTTTCATTTGTTGTATTAGTAGTAGAAGTACGATTTGCTGCGTAATCATTTTCATCTTTTTTGGTAGAGGACATATTTTGAAAATAAAAGAAAATACCAATACCAATTAATAATACTATAAAAATCGCCAATAGTAATCCAGTTTTTTTATTCATTTTAATCACCAAAGATAGTGTAACCAAAAACAAGCTAAATTATTGACATTTTTGAAAAATAAAAGTATAACTAATATGTATTATTTTTTAAAAGGAGAAAAATCATGCTAAAAAGAAATTGGAAAAGAATCGGAATGTTAATTTTAATTATTGCTTGTATTTTTAATGTGATGGGAAAATTAATACATAAACTTTCTCTTAACAAAGAAATGCTTTATTCCGCAGAATATATGTATGAAGAACAACAAAATCAACAAAATCAAAAATAATACTTGAAAAAAAGAAAAAAATATGTTATGATAAAAAACAGTCAAATTATTTTTATCACAAGAAAGAGGTGAACTTAAAAATGAAAGAAGGAATCCATCCAAATTATAACCAAACAACAATCACATGTGCATGTGGTAATGTTTTAGAAGTTGGATCAACAAAAAAAGATTTAAAAGTAGATGTATGCTCAAAATGTCATCCATACTGGACAGGAAACTTAAGACAAGAAACAGTTGGTGGTAGAGCAGACAAATTCAAGAAAAAATATGGTCTTGCATAAAAAAGCAAGAAAAAGGATAGGACTGATTTTACACCAGTCCTTGTATTATTTTTGTAATTTTTGAATATCCATATCAGTAATATAATCATAAATATCTAACTTGATTTTTTTATTGGTCAAAGGTAAGAGAAGATATCCTTTTATTGTAAGAAAGACAGGATAATTTAAGCTATGAATGGATAATTCTATATTACTATTATTATTAGAATCATAACCATAGCCGATTTCGATAAAATTATTATTTTCATCTTTTTGAAAAAGAACAAGATAAGGTCTAAATTCGTTATTAGAATCATAAATTTCATAAGTAGCTAAATAGAGATTTTCAAATTCTATACTTTCTAAAGTAAGATGTTTTATATATTTAATATCTAAAAGATTCATTTTTCTGGCATCTTCATGCATATAGTTATAATCATTTAACTCTTTTACAGGAGTAAGGTTAAAACTGTTATTAAAATAAAGGTTAATGGTATTCCCTAAATCGTAATCAATATAGCTTTTCATATCTAATTGGCCCCATAAAGAAATTAAATCTTCATTGTATTTTTTCTTTTTGTTTTTTTCTAAAAGTTCTAAAACATATAAATTTTCAAAATAGTGATAATCAACAGAGTTGACAAAGCGACCTTTTTTATAAAGAGCTGTATAATGGTATTGATATTTTCTTTTACTATTTTTTGTTTTTAATAAAGAATCAAATTTTCCCATAAATTTTACCTCCTTTGCTTATTATAACATAAAACATAAAAAATAGTACAGTCCTAAAAGGACTGCACTATTTTAAACAATAAGGTATCGGACAAGTATCTTATCATACCTCTTTTCTTAAGGAGGTATTCCAGACAAGTGCCGGCATAGATGTAGTAACATCTCTTGTTACCTCCTTTGCTTTCTATTACATGATTTTGCTCATGTGCCACTATTATAACACAACAATTTACATAAGTCAACGCTTAAAGCAAAAAAATGGCAAGGAATTATAAAAAGACTTGAAAAAATAGCGATTTTATAATAAAATAAGACAAGATTTAAGCAAAAAAGAAGGAGAAACAAAAAAGAATATATGAACGAAATAGAAAACCAAAAACAATACATAGAAAAAGTAAAAGAATTAAATAAGAATAAACCATTAAAAAAATATACAATACTAACAATGGGATGTCAGCTAAATGAAAATGATTCAGAAAAACTATGTGGTATGTTAGAACAAATGGGATATAAAAGAACTAAAGATCAACAAGAAGCAGATCTGGCTCTATTCAATACTTGTTGCGTTAGAGAAAATGCAGAAGATAAACTTTTTGGAAAACTAGGTGAACTAAAAAGGCTAAAAGAAGAAAAAGGAACTACCATTGCTATTGGTGGCTGTATGATGCAAGAAAAACACATTACCGATAAAATTAAAGAAAGTTATCCTTTTGTTGATATCTTATTTGGAACCCATACCTTACACAAATTTCCAGAGAATTTATATAAAGCATTGCAAGAAAAAAAGAAGTTAGAAGATATTATTGATATAGAAGGAGAAATTTATGAAGGTTTACCAATAAAAAGAGATAGTAATACAAAAGCTTCAGTTACCATTATGAATGGTTGTAACAACTTTTGTAGTTATTGTATTGTTCCTTATGTACGTGGAAGAGAAAGAAGTAGAAAACCAAAAGATATTATTCAAGAAGTACAAGAATTAGCCAATAAAGGATACCAAGAAATTACATTACTTGGTCAAAATGTGAACTCTTATTTAAGAGTGGAACGTGAAAAGAAAATATCTTTTGAAGAATACCAAGGCATTTATTCTTTTGCAACTCTATTAAAAGCAATTAACAAAATAGATGGGATTCAAAGAATTCGTTTTGTATCACCACATCCAAAGGACTTTACAGATGATGTCATAGAAGCAATTGGTAGCTGTGATAAAGTATGTAAATTAGTACATTTGCCATTGCAATCAGGAAATAGTAAGGTCTTAAAAGAAATGAATCGAAAATATAGCAAAGAACAATACTTAGATTTAGTGCAAAAAATGAAAGAAAAGATACCAAATTTAACGTTATCAACAGATATCATCGTAGGATTTCCAGGAGAAACAAAAGAGGAATTTGAAGATACCTTAGATGTAGTAAGAAAAGTGAAATTTGAACAAGTCTATATGTTTATTTATTCAAGAAGAGTAGGAACACCAGGAGATAAAATGGAAAATCAAATTCCAGAGGAAGAAAAACATAAACGATTTGACAAATTAAAAAGCTTAGTGGAAAGTCAAATGGAAGAAAATAATCAAAAATATATTGGAACGATTCAAAAAATTTTAGTTGAAGGAGAAAGTAAAAACAATAAAGATTTCTTAACAGGAAGAACAGATAGTAATAAAGTTGTTATTTTTAAAGGCAGCCAAGATTTAATAGGAAAAGTAATTGAACTAAAAATTGTTTCAGAACATATGTGGTATTTGAAAGGAGAAATATAAATGGCAGAATATTCACCAATGATGCAAAAATATCTTGAAACCAAAGAAGAATACAAAGATTGTATCCTATTTTATCGCTTAGGAGACTTTTATGAAATGTTCTTTGATGATGCCATTTTAGTGGCAAGAGAATTAGAATTAACTTTAACAGGAAAAGACTGTGGACAAGAAGAAAGAGCACCCATGGCAGGAGTACCACATCATGCAGCAGAAATGTATATTGCTAAATTAGTAAATAAAGGATATAAAGTGGCAATTTGCGAACAATTAGAAGACCCTAAAAATACCAAAGGAATCGTAAAAAGAGGTGTTATTAAAGTCGTAACACCAGGAACTGTTGTAGAAAGCAATATGCTAGAAGAAAGAAAAAACAATTATATCATGTCTATTTATAAAACTGGAATTTATTTTGGAATTAGTATTTGTGATATTTCAACAGGGGAATTTTACACAGCAGAAATTAAAGACAACCATAATTTTCCAATGTTATTAGACGAAATTGCAAGATATGCACCATCTGAATTAGTTATCAATTCTATGATGGCAGATGCAAGAGAAGAAATAGACAAAATAAAAGAAAGATTTGAAAATATTTATATAACAAACTTTAAGGATAAATTTTTTAATTCAGAAGTAGAAAATCTAGAACTAAGATTTACCATTACAGATAATAATGGTAA
>CATOLW010000133.1 GCA_951800935.1 uncultured Clostridium sp. | reverse complement strand
TACCTGTAAAATACATTGGTGTAGGTGCTGATGAAAAAAGAACGATTATAAAATAAGTAAAAATAGAAATGAAGTAAAATTCATTTCTATTTTTGTGCAAATCTATTGACATTATTCTGAAAACAGTATAAAATAAGAACGTAAAGAATTGTTCTGAATTAAGAATAAAACAAAGGAGAAGAAATGGGATATTTAACAGCAAAACAATTCTCTGAAATATGGGGAATAACAGAAAGAAGAATTATAAAACTATGTAAAGAAGAAAGAATTAATCGGAGCTATTAAAAATGGAATGGTATGGGAAATTCCAGAAGAAACATTAAAACCATCAGACAAAAGAAGTAGCATTTATCAATATATTAATATACCAAAAAGAATCATGTTAGCAAATGCACCAAAAGGAATAAAAGAAAACTTAGAAAAATTACTAGAAAAGCAAGGTTATTTAGTAGAAGACGAAACAATTAGTAGAATAGCACAATATTACGAAGGACTTATCTATTTTTCTATCCATAATATGAATCAAGAAGAGGAAGCATTTATAAAAGATTTTGCTAACAAATTGCATTCAGAATCTAGTATTGTAATTGTAGATTATCATAAACCAAAAAGAAATGAAATAGAAAAGAAACTAGCCAATCGGATTAAGAAAAGAAGTTGGATTAAAAATAAATACTTTACTTTTAGATATACCAAAAGATAAAGATGTGATAGTGAATGAAAATGAAATAGCAGAAGATATTATAGAATTATTAACCAAATTTAAAAATACAACAGGAATGGCAATTGCTACAGATGGTGGAAAAATAGAGTTTGACAAAAACAGAATAACAAAGAAATTAGAAGTAGGAGAATTTTACAGAGTTATCAATCAATACTTCAAAAAACTAAGTAAGGAATCCTATTTGTGGTGTGCTTCTACAATGTTAGAAGATGAATGGACAGAAGAACCACAAGAAATGAAATTTAGAGTGATTAATTTAGAAGCTGCCAATAGAGGTGCTAAAGTAGAAAGAATTTTTATATTTAGTAAAGATAAAATAAAACAGTATAAAAAGAATAAAACCTTAAAGATATACATGCAAAGTAATATAAAAACATTATTTGTTGATTATGATGAAATGAAGCAAAAGCATCCAAATTTGTTAGAAGTGGTTGCTGAACGGATGGGATGGGATTGATAAAAGTACATTAATTGTAGATTTGCCAGAGACTAACCATGAAAGAGGTTATATTTCTAAGAATACAAAAGAAGTTATGAGGGCATATGATTGTTTTCAAGAGTTAAAAAAACATGGAAAAGACTTAAAGGAGGTTTTGAAATGAAAGATAGAAAAGAATTTTTGAAACATACAAGAAAGATAGAAGATCCCAAAATAGAAGAAAAAATAAAAAGTGGTAATCCATATACAATATGTGATTTATTAGAAGAAACAAAAGGTGGAGTAAATGGAATGTATCTAAAAAAATTAGAAGATGCAATCATTGAGACAAATGATATTGTACAGATATATGAATTCATGTTTTTAGCAGTAGACTTGAATGTAAATGGATTTGATAGGAAAAGATTTGAAAAAACCATTATAGAAAGCAAAAATTCAAAACTTATACGCTATTGCTTGGCATTTGTTCCAGGAACGAATTTAGAAGAAATGCTAAAAGCCTTAAAAGCCATACAAAATGCTAAAGATATGGAAATAATCATGACAGATGAAGAATATAGTGAGGTCTTTGAAGAAATAAAACAAATAGAGCCTAATTATGAAAAAGCAGTAGAAAAGGCAAAAGAATTTGATTATTATCCAGAATCCTTAAGACAATTTAGGAATTTAAAAGATAATATATCACAAATGAAAGAAGAAGTTAAAGCTACTAAAAATCCACATTTAATTACAGAATTAGCAAATTATATTGAATATTTAAATGAGTATAAAAGACAAGCTTATTCTATCGATGATTTAACAATTGCTCAAGAAGAAGCAAAAGATCCAATGCAAGCATATGAATACTTATCTTCTGTTAATGTAAAAAATAAAAGTGGATTAATACAAAGTGTTAAAGATTCAGGAAGAATAAAATTTAGGTATTATCTATATGAATATGTACCAGGATTGACAGAAGGAGAAAAAAGTAAAATAAAAGAAAGTATAATACAAGAAGATACAAACGGAAAATATAAAGAAATGTTGGAAGATAAAAGAGGTGAAGAAGATATATGCATTGGGAATTAACTTACATATTATCACAAATATTTACAATTATTAATTATTCCATATTAGCAACTTCATATTATGCAAAAGATAGAAAAAAGATTTTAATACTAAACTTTTTAAATATAATAGCAGAAGCAATAGCCTACATCTTTTTAAATGCATGGTCAGGATTTGCTATGTGCATAGTTGCAATTATAAGAAATATAATATTTTTACTTGATGAAAAGAAAAATGGAAAAAGAGAAACAATCAACAAAACAGATATCATAATATTAATAATTTTGTATATGATATCAATTATATCAGCAGTAATTACCTACGATGGATTTCTTAGTTTGCTTTCTGTATTTGCTACTATGTTGTATACATTTTCTGTATGGCAAAAGAAAACGAATATCTATAAATTATTAGGAATTCCAATTGGAATATTGTGGATTTTATATAATATTTATATCATGTCAATCTTTGGGATTATTTTAGAAACGATATTACTAGTATGTTCTACAACAGGATATTTACTAGAAAAAAGAAAAGTGAAAGTAAAATAAGTAAAAGAGGAATTTTAAGACGAGGTCTGAAAAATTCCTCTTTGAAAATTATAAAATAGCACCTAAAACAAGGATTCCTAAATTATCTTCATAAATTTCATTGAACTGAGAAAGAGGCAAAGGATTTTCGCCAATTCCAGCTTCAATAGTATAACCAGGTCTATGGTAAGTTTGAATAAACCAATCTTTATAGCCAGCAAAACTAGAATTATAAGGAGTTTCAGATAAGATATATCCACTAGAACTAGCAAACTGCCTACCAATTTCCTGGCTATTTGGAGGATTAAAATCTTGAAATTGCCAATAAATTTCTTGTCCTTGCGTATGGTAGGCAATCACAAGTTTAAAGTTATGAGATAGGGTAAAGTTATAAATAGCTAAAGCTTCTGGTTCTGTTAAAGGACCATATCCAACAAAATCACGAGGACTAGGGCGTGTAAAGCCTTGTGCATATTTTATTTCTTTAGCATTTTCCCAACCAGCAGGAAATTGCAAGTTTAAATCCACACCTGTGGTATTAAAAATATACCAACCACTATAAAAATTTAATAAAATGCAGTAATCATCTATATTACAGAGTATTTCGATTAGAAAGAAATATTCTGTATTTTTTTATGTTTTTACTGTTAGAATTGGAGTGGAAAAATGGAAGAAAAACAAGGATATTATTCAATAATACCATCAAAAATATTACATGATAAGGAACTAAAAGCAAATGAAAAATTACTATATGCAATGATAACTTCTCTTGCATGTAAAGAAGGATATTGTTTTGCAACGAATAAATATTTAGCAGAGAAATTAGGTGTAAATCCTAAAACAATTTCAAATTGGATTTCAGACTTAAGCAAAAGAAATTTTATAATTGTTGAAGTAATTAGAAATGAAAATAAGCAAATCATTCAAAGAAAAATTTATATAAATGATGTACCCTATCCATTAAATAATGAATACCAGTATCAATCAAAAAATGGACAGGCTATCCATCAAAAAGTGGAAGATAATAATATAAGAAATAATATTAAAAATAATACTAAAGTACAGAAAAAATCTATATCAAATTATACAAATCAGAGAGAATATTCAGAAGAGTTTTTAAACAGTTTATATGCAAATTTATAGAGAAAGGATAGGTAAATTTAATGAAAAAGTATAAAATTTTGAATACATTTTGTTCTCCCAGCGGGATAAAAAGGTATTAGGAGATTTTCTCCTAAACGGCAATTTGTGGTCCACAGGACCAAGCCGGCGAATATTGGGCATTAAAAAATACCACAACATTCGAAGCAAAATTTTTTGCTTTAAAATATCAAATATAGCTTCGCTAATATTGATATTTTTATAGTGTAAAAATTAAGTATTAATAAAAAGATAAAGGAGTGAGTAATTATGGAATTGAATCCAGATAATAGAAAAGAAATGATAAAAGCAAGAGTATCAGAAGAAGAAAAGATTTTAATAAAGGCTAAGGCAGAATATTATGGATATAAACAGTTATCTAAATATATAAGAGATTCTGCAATTTATGAAAAAGTAACTAATGTTGATTTAATAGGTAAAAAAGAAATCTTAA
>CATOLW010000132.1 GCA_951800935.1 uncultured Clostridium sp. | reverse complement strand
AAATTTATTGTATGATATAAAAGCAAGAATAAAGAAGACATAGAAAGAAAGGGGCTAAATCATGAAAAAAGGAATTATAATTGTTACCATCATTATGCTAGTTATGGGAATGTTTTTATTGGCTAACAAAAGTTATGCACAAAACAAAGCAATTGATGATAAAACAGAAAGTAAAATTGTTGAAATAAAAGATAATGCAGCTAAATCATTAGAAGATTATAAAGCAAAATATGGGTCAGATAGCTATGGAACTGTTGCTTATATTTTAAACTTAGTACGAATTTATAGTATACCAATATGTTTTTTAGGAATTGCTGTTGGAGCTATTCATCAATATGTAATTGGTATTAGAAAGCTAGATACATTAGAAAGAGGAATGGCATTTATTGTAACATGTATCACACTTTTAATAATATGCCAAATTTTACCACTTGCTTTTGCAGCATTTGTAAAATTTGGAAGGGGGTAACAAATGAAAGTCTTATTTGCTGTTAGTAATGAAGAAATATCAGAATCAATTGTAAAAAAATATCAAAAGGAATATAAACAAATCATTTCCTATAAAAATGTATATTATTTTAACGCAATATTAAAGGAATTACAAAAAGACAAAACTTATGATAGAGTAGTTATAAGTGAAGATTTAGAAACTTTTACACATACACAATACGACCAAATTGATAAATTCATTTTTGATAAAATGGATAGTATTAGTGATGAAGCATCAAACGTAAAAGGAAACGATACACCTATTATTGTAATTTGTTCTGATAGAAGAGTAAAATCAGAACCAATGCTAGTAAAGCTATTTGGAATAGGAATTTACGACGCTATTATTGGAAATGATAGAAGTGTAGACGAAGTTTGCCGATTAATTAACAGACCACGTACCAAAAAAGAGGCAAAAGTTTATTACAAGATAGACACAGAAGATGTAGGCTATCAAGCAGAAAATGAAAACGATGTCAGTGAGATGGAAATCCAAAACATTGTAGCCCATTATAAAAGACTAGGGAAAAATGAAGATAGATATATCGATAGCTTTAATAATATAGCAGCACAATATAATGATACACAACTAAGAATTATTACAAAATTCTTACCACTTAATGTAAGGGCTGTATTAGAAGAAAAATCATCTAAATACCAACAAATTATGTCATTTAATAATAGTGTTTCAGATGATTTAAGAAAAGGAAAAAATGACGTAGAAGATGGACCAAGTCAAATATTATTAAAATCAAAAAATAAAGATACAGTACTTTCCAAACCAGTAGTTATACCATCAGCTGTTAATATGAGTGGAACCAAAAAATTAGCAAAACAAAAACCACAACAAGCCAAGCAACAACCAGTAGAACCAATCATAGAAGGACTAGATGATTTTGAAGATTTTGAAGAATTAAAACCACAAAAAATAGTGCCAGAATCAGTACAAGTAAGAGAAGAACCAATTGTAGAAGAAATGGTTATACCAGAACCACTAATAGAAGGATTAGAAGAAACCGCTATACCAAAAGTAGAAGAAACAACTATGTCAGAACCAGTACAACAATCAGTGCAACCAGTAAAAAGAGGTAGAGGAAGACCAAGAAAGAATCCAATTCCAGTAGAAGATCCAAACAAACCAAAAAGAGGAAGAGGAAGACCAAGAAAGAATCCAATTCCAGTGCCAGAGGAGTCAGAAGTACAAGAAGTTCTAGAACCATCAGTTGAAGAATTTGTATTACCAGGATTAGAAATACAAGAATCAGAGCCAGAGCCACAAACAAACTTCTTACCAGGATTTGCAGAAGAAAGTACACAAGAAGTGGCAGAAACGGAAACATTTTTACCAGGATTTGATGATGAAGAACTAGAAGTAGAAGAATTAAGTATGCCAGAACCAATGCAACAACAAATACAATCTATCCAACCAGAACCAGAACAATTTACAACACAACAAATGCAACCAGAACCAAGTATGCCAAGTAATTATTCTTACAATCAAGATAGTATGTATGCAGAAAAACCAGAGGTGCAAGAGAAATATGAAGAAATTGATTTATCTAATCTCTTAACACCAGACAAAAAAATTGTTACTTTTGTTGGAACTAGTAAAAATGGAACCTCTTTCATTGTAAACAATGTAGCAGAATTATTAGCTTCTATTGGTATTAATGTAGCTATTTTAGATACTACACAAAATAGAAATTCTTATTATATTTATACCAAAAATGAAGAACCATTAAGAGAAATTGCAACTCATAGTATTGAAAGATTAGCACAAGGGGTAGCTAATGGAATTAGCGTAAACAAAAATCTTACAGTTTATACATCACTTCCAGATGATGATGATAAAATTGACCATGTTGATAAAATACTAGAAACATTATTACAAAAACATTCTTTAATATTGATTGATACAGACTTTAAAACACCATTGAGATATTTCAAACAATCACAAGAAACGTATCTAGTACAAAGTATGGATATTTTAACGATTCAACCACTTACCGCATTTTTAAAAGAGTTAAAAGCAAAAAATATACTAGATGAAAAAAAATTAAGAATTGTATTAAACAAAATGGTAAAAATTAGAGGAATCAAAGAAGCAACCATTATTGGAGGAATGGCATTTTATAATGATCCAGCTATGTCTTTTATGACAGAACTATTTGATCGAGATAGAATTAAATATGTTTCTATGCCATTTGAAGAAGAAACCTATATAAAATATTTAGAAGGAATTATCGAATGTGAGATTTCATTAAAAGGATATTCAAAAGTATTTTTACAAACACTAAGAGAATTAGGAAACATGATATATCCAATTGTAACTTCAGCACCAAAAAATCATAAAAACTATCAACCACCATCAACAAAAACAAATGGAGGAGATAATTTTTCTTCTAGTATGAACGACACCTTAAATAAAATGAGAGGATTTTAAAGAACAGAGGAGGGAAACCAGTTTTGATAATAGCAGTCGTAGTAATCTTAGTTTTAATTGTATTAGGATTAGTTATATACAATGTAACCATACATAAAAAAATACAGAAATTCAAAAATATGAACCAAAAGATTACAAATTTATATGTTGTGCAAGATTTCATCAACACGATAGGAGAATCTTTATCAGTAGAGGAAAAAATAAAGAAAATAAATGATATTTTAATTGAAAGATATGAAATTAAATATTCAACTATTGTAGTATTTGATGGAGCAGAATATCAAGTAAAAGCTTCTAACGTGGAGGAAAAACATTGGAATGCTTTAAAAACATTGCAAAATGTAGATATGTTTAAAGATAGTATACAATCAGCAACACCTAAATATGTAACCGTAAACAATGAAAATGAAAGACTTCCATATCAAGAAATGGAATTTGGAAGAGCGAAATCAGCTATATTTTTCCCTCTATATATAGACAATGTATACATTGGATATTGGATTATAGAAAGTGGAACACCACACGACTTTGATAATGTAGATACTACCGTATTAGAAGTAATCAAAGAAAATATTGTTTCCGTATTAAAAACAGTAGTGCATCAAAAAACATTAGAATCTATTGTTAGAAAAGACTTATTTACAGGACTATATTCAGAAGAATACTTATATGGAGAAGGAAAGAAAGTAATTGATCAATACACTTTATCAACAATATGTATGTTTAAAATAACAAACCTTCAAGAAATTAACAAAAAATATTGTAGAGAATTAGGAAATAAAGTAATTACAAAAGTTAGTCAATATATCGCAGAAAATATAGCAAAAGATTATATATTTGTAAGATATATGGGACCAAAATTTGTAATTGCCTTTTCTGGTGTAGAAGCAAATGGAGTAGCAGAATTTTTAAACGAAATAAAAGAAAAAATAGAGTCAACATCAATAGAACTAGATGAGCAAGAAAGAAAAGAATTAAATTTAGAAGCAAGTTTAGTGGGAAAAACACAAAAAGAACCTGAATGCAAAGAAGCAGCTATGCCAAAATTGAATTTTGTTATATCATCTTACTACAAAGGAACAGGATTGGAAGAAGTGTTGAAAAAATTAGAAGAATACTTAGACAATGCAGAAAAAACAGAAAGTGATATAACCAATATATAGAAGGAGGAAACAATTATGGAATTTGACAAAACGATGCATTTTAAAGTGGAAAGAGAAGAAAATTTAAAATGCAGAGAAATTCTAAAGGAAGTATATGAATCTTTAGTAGAAAAAGGATATAATCCAATCAATCAAATTGTTGGCTATATTTTATCAGGAGACCCAACTTATATAACCAGTCATAACGATGCTAGAAATAAAATAAGAGCAATCGAAAGAGATGAACTGCTAGAAAAAATGGTAAAAGATTATATCACTTTCTGTTTTTT
>CATOLW010000131.1 GCA_951800935.1 uncultured Clostridium sp. | reverse complement strand
GCTATACGAATATCAAGTAGCAAGAAGAATTAATGGAGAAGATGTAACAGATGTTGTTATTTCTCCTATGTCAATTGCAGAAATCTTATTGGATAAAAAAGGAATAGGAAATGAATCTTCAATAAAATTATATCATTATCTTGCCAATGAATTACTTTCAGAAGAAACAATAAAAAAAGCACAAAAAAATGCAGGTTTTATTGGAAGTATTAAACAAAACGAAGAAGGAGAATATTATCTTACATTAGATCAAAATGAACTAGACTTAGAAGAACAAGAAATGTTAACAGCAATTATGATATGGAAAGAAAAAGAAAGACAAAAAAATGAAGAAGGAAGATAAGCAATGGCAAAAGTAACATGGAAACCAGGAACCTTTTTATACCCCCTACCAGTGGTTATGGTAAGTTGTGGATCAATGGAAAAAGCAAATATTATAACGGTTGCTTGGACAGGTATCATAAATACCAATCCAGCAATGGTTTATATTTCAGTTCGTCCAACTAGATATTCATACAATCTAATAAAAGAAAGTGGAGAATTTGTCATTAATTTAACAACCAAAAATTTAGCAAGACAAACCGATTGGTGTGGTGTAAAAACAGGGGAAAAGGTAGATAAATTTAAAGAAATGAATTTACACAAAGAAAAAGCAAATTTTGTTACTTGCCCCATGATAAAAGAAAGTCCTGTATCAGTTGAATGCAAAGTAAAAGAAATAAAAGAATTAGGATCTCACCACATGTTTGTAGCAGAAGTATTATCTATTCATGCAGATGAAAGATATATTGATGAAAAAGGAGCTTTTGATATTTCAAAATGTGATTTGATTGCTTATTCAAATGGACATTATTATTCTTTAGGAAAAAAAGTTGGAAAATTTGGATTTTCCGTTCAAAAAAAGAAAAAAAGAAAGGGGAGGAGCAAATAGAAACTGCTCCTCCTCTTGGATTTTTTATGCACGTTTGCAAGGGGATACATCCCACGCACAAATTAAGTCATTATCTGCCAGCATAGCCTCGAATAGCCTTTCAGCGGATGTTAAATGGAATCCCAAGTTCTTGCTGCTGTCAGCTAATACTGCTTCTCTTCCAAAGAGTCCAATTAAAGAAAGGTAATGACCGCCAACCTTTTCTTTGTCGGCATGATAGATGCTGTTGTTGACTCTTAGAGGAACAATAAGATCGTGTTCTAAATTAGAAATCAGTTGCTCAATGCTTTTAATACGAGTATCCTTATATATCTCAATTGGTTTTTCAGATAGAAAGCCAATGAGTTGGTCCATAAAGAACATTGACCCACCGATTCCAACTGGTTTTCCATACAAGGCAAATACTTCCTTCAAAGAATTACATCCTTGGATGGGATCATCTTTTGGATAAGCAGCTTTTAAAGACGCAAGCTCTATTTTGGGAAGAGTGAGAGTCTTAGATTTTTCTAATTTCCACTGACGATATCCCTTTTCTTCAATTTGAGTTAGAATATCTTCCATAGGAATATTGTGTTCAAAAAAATCAAGTACAAGCTTACTTACCATAGCAAGACATCCTGCTTTCTGAACAGTGCTGACAGCACCAAAATTCCGTTTTGCCCACTTCGGATCAGAAGCTGATGGAATTGCTCTAGATAGAGTAACTTCAATAGACAAATTATTGAATTGATTCTTATCAAAGCTTTCCCAAGAAGCCTTTAAACTCCGAGCAGCTTCTGCATGGCAGTTCTGCCTAAAAGTATGATCTTCTTTTGATACTTGAAATTCTGGCAAATTAAATTCTTTCATAGTTATAATCCTCCTGCATATAAAATTTATTCATATTTATTATATCACATAAGACTACATAAAGTCAAAAATAAAATTCAATAAAAAAGTTCTTAAAATCCATTGACACAAGTGGAAAAAAGTGGTACAATATTCAAGCGTATAATTATTACGGATATACGCTCACATCGTTTCAAAAAAAGTAATGTTAAAATACGGAGGTGTTACATATGGCAGCAAAAGGACCAAGAGAAAATATAACATTAGAATGTACAGAATGTAAAAGGAGAAATTACACAACTTCAAAAAATAAGAGAAATAATACAGATCGATTAGAAATCGTTAAGTATTGTAAATTTTGCAAAAAACGTACAACACACAAAGAAACTAAATAGTAGAGAGCTATTTTAAGGAGGAAATAAAATGGCTAATAAAGAAACAAAGACAAAAAAAGAAAATAAGAAAAACAAAAAGAGCTTTTTCAAAGACTTTAAGGCCGAACTAAAAAAAGTAAGTTGGCCAACACCAAAACAATTATTAAATAACACAATAGCAGTAATAACCATCGTTATTGCTACAGCCGTTATTGTTTTTGTATTAGATGTAGTGTTTGAAATACTAAACAAGCAAGGAATTGAGAAAATTAAGGAAGTAATTATTACTGAAAACACAACAGTAGAAGATAACAAACAAGAAGAACAAAGCACAGAAACCGAAACGGTAGAAGAGAACACAGAAGCTTCCCAAGAAGAACAAGAAGTAACAGAAAATAATACAGAAAACAAGGCAGAAGAATAATTGAAAAATAAAAGGAGGCTAAGCTTAAATGTCTCAGAAAGATTATGATAATGTAGCTAGATGGTATGTGGTACATACTTATTCTGGTTATGAAAATAAAGTAAAAGCAGACTTGGAAAAAACAGTAAAAAACAGAGAGCTAGAAGACTTTTTCTTTGACATCATTGTGCCAATGGAAGAACAAATAGAAATCAAAGATGGAAAAAGAAAAACCAACTTAAGGAAAGTTTTTCCAGGTTATGTGCTAATTAAAATGATAGTAACAGAAGAATCTTGGTATATCGTAAGAAACACAAGAGGTGTTACAGGATTTGTAGGTTCTGGAACAGATCCAATTGCATTAACAGAAGACGAAATCAGAAATATGGGATTTGAAGATGTACCAGTCAACGTGGATTATGAGGTAAATGAACAAGTACAAGTTATGCATGGTCCATTTGAAGGCTCAGTAGGTACTGTTCAAGAAATCAATACCGAAAAACATAAAGTAAAAGTTCTATTATCTATGTTTGGAAGAGAAACGCCAGTAGAATTAGAATTTTCACAAGTACAAAAAATAAAATAGGGAGGTGCCATTAAAATGGCAGAAAAAGAAATATCAAACTTAATTAAATTACAAATTGAAGCAGGAAAAGCATCACCAGCTCCACCAGTAGGTCCAGCATTAGGTTCAAGTGGTGTTAACATTATGCAATTTGTAAAAGAATTTAATGATAGAACAGCAAATCAACCAGGTATGATTATTCCAGTAGTAATCACAGTATA
Organism: uncultured Clostridium sp.; assembly: GCA_951800935.1. The sequence continues at coordinate 1,056 of CATOLW010000131.1, read as the reverse complement.
TAAAGATAAATCATTTGATTTTATCACAAAAGTACCACCAGTTGCTGTATTAATCAAAAAAGCAATTAAAATCCAAAAAGGTTCAGGAAAACCAAATATGGACAAAGTGGCTAAAATAACAAAAGCACAAGTAAAAGAAATTGCAGAACAAAAAATGCCAGACTTAAATGCTGCAAGCATTGAAACAGCTATGAGTATGGTAGAAGGTACTGCTAGGTCTATGGGTGTAGTTGTTACAGAGTAAAACAAATGAAAAGTAGCATCTTGCACATTTTCGATTTGTTTTAATAAAGTAAAAAAATTAAATTGGGAGAGCAAAACTAAAAAAAGCAAAGCTCGTTAGAACCAAAGGAGGTAAAAAATGAAACTATCAAAAAGATACGCAGAAAGCGTAAAATTAGTTGACAGAACAAAAGAATATGAAGCAAAAGAAGCTTTAGAAATAATTGAAAAAATGCCAAAAACAAAATTTGACGAAACGGTTGAATTACATGTAAAATTAGGTGTTGATTCAAAACATGCTGACCAACAAGTAAGAGGTACAGTAGTACTTCCAAATGGTACAGGAAAAACACAAAGAGTATTAGTGTTTGCAAAAGGACCAAAAGCAGAAGAAGCTGAAAAAGCAGGAGCTGACTTTGTTGGAGCTGAAGAATTAATACCAAAAATTCAAAATGATAACTGGTTTGATTATGACGTTGTAGTTGCAACTCCAGATATGATGGGGGTTGTAGGTAGATTGGGTAAAGTATTAGGACCAAAAGGTTTAATGCCAAACCCTAAATCAGGAACTGTAACAATGGATGTAACAAAAGCAATCAATGAAATCAAATCTGGTAAAGTAGAATATCGTTTAGACAAAACTAATATTATTCACTTAGGATTTGGAAAAGTTTCTTTCGGAACTGATAAATTATTAGAAAACTATGAAACAATCATCAATGCAATTATAAAAGCAAAACCAGCAGCAGCAAAAGGACAATACATTAGAAGTGTAGCAATTACAACAACTATGGGACCTGGAATTTATATTAATCAAAAATAAAAAAGAAGCCA
>CATOLW010000130.1 GCA_951800935.1 uncultured Clostridium sp. | reverse complement strand
ACTCTCCTTGCTAACTCACTTCTAATAAAACCAGACGATTTTTTTTGTTTATCTAATGTATCTTTTATATTCTTAGCATTTAATATACTAACATAAACCTTAGCATATTTTAAATCATTGGTAACTTTCACTTTTGTTACACTAATTAACCCTGTTACATTTGGATTTTTTAATTCGTAACCAATAATTTGACTCAGTACTTTTTTATATTCTTCTTCAATACGACCTAATCTCGTTTGATTCTCTGGCATTCTCTTTCCTCCTATCTAAAAATAGGGATTTAGGGACGTTCCTTAAAATCCCTTTTTTAGGGGATTTTAAGGAACGTCCCCTAATCCCTGCTATCTTTTTATTTCTTCCATAACATATACTTCAATCATGTCGCCTTCTTGGATGTCATTGTAATTTTCAATTTGAATTCCACATTCAAATCCTTTTCCTACTTCTTTTACTTCGTCTTTAAATCTTTTTAAGGTTGCTAATTGTCCATCATGAATTACTACATTTTCACGGATAATTCTTACCCCTGCATTTCTTTCTACTTTTCCAGAAAGTACATAAGCTCCTGCAATGGTTCCTACATTTGATATTTTAAAGGTTTGTCTTACTTCTACATTTCCAATTACCTTTTCTTCAAATTCTGGATCTAGCATACCTTTCATAGCTGCTTCTACATCTTCAATTGCTTGGTAAATAATAGAGTATTGTTTGATTTCTACTTCATCCTTTTCAGCCATTTCTTTTGCCGTGTTGTCTGGTCTTACATTAAAGGCAATAATAATAGCATTGGATACTTTAGCTAAGGTAACATCTGATTGATTAACAGCTCCTGCTGCGGCATGAATTACTTTTACTCTAACTTCTTCATTGGCTAGTTTTTCTAGTGATTGTTTTACTGCTTCTACAGAACCTTGTACATCTGCTTTAACAATTAAGTTTAATACTTTTAAGTTTCCTTCTTCCATTTGGCTAAATAAGTTGTCTAACGTCACTTTTGTAGTAGCATTAATTGCTTTTTCTCTTTCTTGACGTTTTCTCTTTTCTATTAAATGTTTTGCCATTTTTTCATTTTTTACTTCATAGAAAGTATCTCCTGCTGAAGGCACTTCTGTTAATCCCATAATTTCTACTGGTGTAGATGGTCCAGCTGATTTTACAGTTTTTCCTTTATCATCTTTCATGGCTCTTATTCTACCAATAGATGAACCTACTACGATAGTATCTCCTACATCTAAAGTTCCTCTTTGTACTAACATGGTTGCAATTGCACCTTTTGATTTATCTAGTCTTGCTTCAATAACAGTTCCTTTTGATTGTTTGTTAGGGTTTGCTTTTAATTCTAATACATCTGCTTCTAATAATACCATTTCTAATAATTGGTCAATATTTTCATTTTTCTTCGCAGAAATTGGTACAAAGATGGTATCTCCACCCCATTCTTCTGGTACTAATTCATAAGCCATTAATTCTTGTTTTACTTTATCCATATTAGCATCTGGTAAATCCATTTTATTCACTGCTACAATAATTGGTATTTCTGCTGACTTAGCATGGTTAATCGCTTCTATTGTTTGTGGCTTTACACCGTCATTGGCAGCTACTACTAAGATAGCAATATCCGTTACTTGTGCTCCTCTTGCTCTCATTGCTGTGAATGCTTCGTGTCCAGGAGTATCTAAGAAAGTAATTTCTCTATCTTTTAGTTTTACTTTATAAGCACCAATTGCTTGGGTAATTCCTCCTGCTTCTCCTTCGATGACATTGGTCTTTCTAACAGCATCTAAAAGTGAAGTTTTTCCATGATCTACATGCCCCATAACAACAATAACTGGTGGTCTTGTTTCTAAGTCTTCTTCTCTATCTTCTGAATCATCAAATAAGATATCTTCTTCTGTTACCGTTTCTTTTTTGATGGCATTAATTCCAAATTCTTGTGCAATTAAGAAAGCAGTATCAAAGTCAACTTCATTGTTAATTGTAGCCATAATTCCATATCCTAATAATTTTTTGATAACTTCAGCTGTTGTCTTTTTCATCTCAGCTGCAAAATCTTTTACCGTAATATTTTCTGGAATTTCAATTTCAGTTAATTGGAAAATCTTTTGTTTTGTTCTTTCTTCTTGGCTTTTATTGTTTCTTCTTTTTCCTCTTCTACCACGTTCAGTTGTTAAATCATAATAATCTAACATTCCTCCATCTTGCTCATCAAACATATTAGATAAACGATTAGCTTGTTTTAAGGTTTTTAATTTTCCTTCATCAAAATTATTTTCATTATTATTTCTTCTCGTTTTATTTTTCTTATTTTTGTTTTCATCAAATTTATTGTTTCTTTGTTTATCCTGCCCTCTATTGTATTCTCTTACAGTTTCTTTTTCAACCGTTTCAACTGCCATAATATTTTTGATATTTTTCTCAATTCCTTTTTCGTCCAATGGTCTTTTTCCAAATCTATCTCCGTTGTTTCTATTGTTGCCAAATCGATTATTTCCATTGTTGTTATTATAATGATTGTTTCCTCTATTGTCATTATTATTATTATTATGGTTTCGATTAAAATTATTATTCCTATAGTTGTTATTGTTATTTTGATTGTTTTGATTTCTATTTCTGTTATTATAATTGTTATTATAGTTATTATTATAAGTTCTATTGTCTCGATTTTGGTTGTTAAAATTTTTGGTTGTTGGTAATTTTTCTTCCGTTTTTTCCTTTACTGGAACTGGATTTTCTGATTTAGTAACTGGTTTAGTTGGTTCTACTTCTTTTATCGTTTCTACTTTTTCTTCTTTTATTGGTTCTTCTTGTTTTGGTTCCTCTTTTTTAAGACCAAATAACTCACTTACTGTCATTGGTTTATTTGGCTTATTACGATAAACGATATTGTAATCTTTGTTTTGCTTTCTCTCTACAAATCCAATATTGTGTTTCTTTTCTTCTTTTTTTACCACTTCTTTTTTCTTAGCTGGTTCTTCTGCTATAATAACTTCTCTTCTAATAATAACTGGTACTTTTTCTTCTTTTTTCACGTCTTTATCCTTTTCTTTGTCTTTTTTCTTTTCTTCTTTTTTCATTAATGCATTTTCTATTTTTTTTGCTTCGTCTTCACTAACACCACTCATGTGACTTTTTGCTTCAATTTTTAATTTATTTGCTACATCCAATACTTCTTTACTGGTTAAGCCTATTTTTTTTGCTATTTCATGTATTTTTATCTTACCCAATAAGTTCACCCCCATTTTTTATTTTCTGAATTTCATTTGCCAAATTGATATCTTCTATTCCAATAATTGCTTTATTGGATTTTCCAATTGCTTTACTTAAAATTTCAATTTCCCCCTCTATGATAATTGGTACTTTATATTCTTTACATATTTTTTGAAATTTTTCTTTGCTCCTGTCAGATGCATCTGTTGCTACCATAACTAAATTAACTTTTCTTTTTTTTATTTCCTGTTTAACACTATCTGCTCCAAAACAAATCTTTCTAGCTTTGGCTGCAAATCCAATTAAACCTAACACTTTTTCATTGTTCAAGAATGACACCTCTTAAATTTTCATAAATTTCTTCTGATATTTTTATGTCCAATGCTTTTTCTAATCTTTTTGATTTGATTACCTTTTCTAAACATTGTATGTTATTACATAAGTAAGCTCCTCTTCCTTCTTGCTTTCCTATTTTGTCAATACTAATTTGATTTTCTTTATTTTTCACAATTCGAATTAACTCTTTTTTCTCTTTTTTATCCCTACATCCCATACATGTTCTTTGTGGTATTTTTTTCATTCTTTTCCCTCCAAACACGTCCTTTTTTATTGTATGTGCTGCTTTCTATTTTATTCTGTTTCGTTTTCTTCTGACTTTTCTTCTACCTGAGTATTCATTAGCATTTCTCTAAATTGTGTTTCTGATTTAATATCGATTTTCCAGTTGGTTAGTCTTGCTGCTAATCTTGCGTTTTGACCTGATTTTCCAATTGCTAATGATAATTGATCGTCTTGTACAATTACTTGTGCAAATTTTTCTTCTTCTTTGATATCAACTGCTAAAATTTGTGCTGGTAATAAGCTAGAAGCAATGTAAATAGATGGGTCTTCATTCCATTCAATTACATCAATTTTTTCTCCATTTAGTTCATTAATTACATTTTGAATTCTAACCCCTTTTTGTCCTACACAAGAGCCTACTGGGTCAATGTTTGGATCTGGTGAGTATACAGCTACTTTACTTCTATAACCTGGGTCCCTTGACACACTTTTGATTTCAATTACTCCTTCGTAAATTTCTGGTATTTCAAATTCTAATAATTTTCTTACAAAATCTGGATGACTCCTTGATACTATTACTTGCGGAACTCCTTTCGCACCTTTTTCAACTTCTAGTACATATCCTTTTATTTTATCA
>CATOLW010000129.1 GCA_951800935.1 uncultured Clostridium sp. | reverse complement strand
CCAAAATTAATTTTATTGGCAACACTTGCTTTTGCTTGTAGTACATTATTTACTAATAGTGCAGTAGCAATTGCAATTCCATTATTAGGTTATATGTCAGCAGATATGATTAATATGCTAGTGGTACAATTTAAAGTAGAATTTATGAAATTCTTTGTCAGTTTGAATTGGAATTTTGAAGAATATTTATTTGGAAATTTACCACAAATGGAAGGATTAACATTTAACTTTTCTGCCATTATTTGTATGATATATTTTGTTGTTATGATAATACCAACCTTTATAGCATTTAAGAAGAAAAATATTAAGAACATTTAAGAACAGTTTAAGTAGAAGGAACGTCCCCAAATCCCCGTCCACAAAATAAAAAATCGTTTTAAAATAAATATTGAAATATGTCGAAAAAAGGAGTATAATAGGAACATAAAAGTAAAAGGGAGGAACAAAAATGGAAGCAAAAGTTATTGGAGAAACATTACCAGCAGTTATTTGTAAACTACAAAAAGGAGAAGCCATTTTAACAGAAAATGGAGGAATGAGCTGGATGGATGATGGGATTACTATGAAAACTACTACGAATGGTGGAATTATGAAAGGAATTGGAAGAGCCTTTGCAGGAGAATCTCTTTTCATGAACGTATACACAGCAGATAAAGATGAGGTAGAAATAGGATTTTCATCTTGTTTTCCAGGGAAAATTTTGGAATATGACTTAAAAGAAGGAGAAACTATTATTGCTCAAAAACGTGCTTTTCTTTGTTCAGAAAACACAGTAGATATTGCGATGCAATTTCGTAAAAAATTAGGAGCAGGTTTTTTCGGAGGAGAAGGGTTCATTATGCAAAAAATAACAGGACCAGGAAAAGTATTTTTAGAAATAGATGGTTCTGTTGTAAAAAAAGAATTACAAGCAGGTGAAAAATTAAAAGTTGACAATGGTTATGTAGCAGCTATGACAAAAGACGTAAAATTAAATATTGAAACGGTAAAAGGAGTAAAAAATATTGTTTTTGGAGGAGAAGGGTTATTCTTAACAACTTTAGAAGGACCAGGAACAGTATGGCTACAAACTATGCCAATTTCAAAATTATCTAGTTTATTATATATGGGAACAGCTAGATAAAAACGATGATTTTGGGGACGGAGGAAAAAATCATGGTTGAATATTTGCTCAATCATGATTTTTTCCTCCGTCCCCAAAATCATCGTTTTAGGTATACAATTAACTCTAAAAGTAATATAATTAGAAAAGAAAACAAAAAAGGAGAGAAATTTAAATGAAAGTAATATTAGTAAATGGAAGTCCTAATCAAAAAGGATGTACTTATACAGCTTTAAAGGAAGTAGAAACAAGCTTGGATAAAAACGGAATTGAAACAGAGATTTTTTGGCTAGGAAATAAAGCAATAGCAGGATGTATTGGTTGTGGAAGTTGTTTAAAAACAGGAGAATGTTTTGTGAAAGACAAAGTAAATGAATTTTTAGAAAAAGTACCAACAACAGATGGATTCATATTTGGAACACCTGTACATTTTGCAGCAAGCTCAGGGATGTTATCTTCTTTTATGGATAGAGTTTTTTATGGAAGAAGAAAATTATTTAGTAACAAACCAGCATCTAGCATAGCAAGCTGTAGAAGAGGAGGAGCAACAGCCACTTTGGACGAAATCAATAAATATTTTGGAATTAGCAATATGCCAATTGTATCTTCTCAATATTGGAATATGGTACATGGGAGTAAACCAGAAGATGTCGTAAAAGATGAAGAAGGAATGCAAACAATGAGAACCTTAGGAAATAATATGGCATGGTTATTAAAATCAATTGAAGCAGGAAAAAAAGCAGGAATTAAATTACCAGAAAATGAACCAATTATAGCAACAAATTTTATCAGATAATTAAAAAAACATAAAAAAACCAGCCAAAAGAAAAATTCTTTTTAGGCTGGTTTTCATGCTATAGTTCTTGGCATTAAAACGAATTTAACAAACAAGCTTAATTTCATTAATGGCAATATGAACATGATGATAGCTTTGGCTTAAATCAAAAAGCTCAAAAATTTCGTCATATTTATTGCCAAGAAGATGAGATTTACCAAAAATGAAATTAAAAAAATTTTCTGGAATTGATTTCTTATCTGAAGTGTTCAAGATATCTTCAAAACTCTTTTGAAAGTCGTCTACCAAATAAATCAATTATACCATATTTTACATAATTGGTCAAAAACAAAAAACGTAACTACCTTGCTATTTACTAAAAATAAAGATATAATAATAAAAAAAGAAAGGAAGAAAAAAATGAAAAGATTAAAAAAGATAGGAATAGCCATTGTTTTGCTAATAATGTTAACAGTTTTTATGAATGCTAGCTTTGCACAAGTAGATGTAAATAGTCTAACAAACAATATAGATGTAAATACTCTTACCAAAGAAGACATTTTAAATTTATATGATGAAATAGTCAAAGAATATTCACCAGAAACAATAGCAAACATGATAGAAGAAAATACAAAAGAAATAGAGGAACAAGGTGTTAGTAAAGAAGTAATTCAAGCGGGGGCAAACTTTATTCGTGAAACGGATACAGAAAGTATAAGAGAAATTATAGAAAATGACATTGACATAGAAGAGGTTAAAGAAAAGATACAAAAAGGATATACAGCAGACCAAATAGTAAGTAGCATAGTAGAAGAAGCACCAACACAAAAGAAAGTGGAAATAGCAAGTAAACTATTATTATCAAACCAAATAATAAAAAATATCTTAACAGTAATTGTTGTTTTATTTTTGTATGGAACCATTCTTAGATGGATTCTTTATATAAAAGCTGGAGAACAAGGTTGGGCAGCAATCGTCCCAGTTTATAGACAAATTGTAATGTACAAAATCTGTGGCTTATCTCCATGGCTTATGCTACTTTGGTTTGTACCAATTTTTGGTTGGTTGGCTATGTTTGTAGTTGCTATCATGAAAAGATTTTGCTTAGCAAAAGAATTTGGTAGAGGAGCCTTATTTGGATTTGGACTATTATTTTTTGGACTAATATTCCAAAGCATATTAGCATTTAATCCTAGAATACAAAAAAGCGAAAAGGAAGCGTGAATAGCAAAATGAATAAAAGTGGAAAGATTGGAATTTTTGACTCAGGAATTGGTGGAGTAACCATACTTCGTGAAATTATTAAAGTACTTCCCAAAGAAAATTATATTTATTATAGTGATTCAAAAAATAATCCCTATGGAAATAAATCAGAGGAAGAAATTATAAATCTTTGTGATAAAATAGTTGAAAAATTGCTGCAAATGAATTGTAAGGCAGTTGTAATTGCTTGTAATACAGCAAGTGCAAAAGCAGCCACCTTTTTAAGAAATAAATATAAGGAGGTACCAATTATTGCAATTGAGCCAGCTTATAAAATGGTTCATGACTATGCTTATGACAAACAAACTTTAGTTATGGCAACACAAGGAACAATCAAGAGTGAAAAATTTAATTTATTATTAAAAAAGTATGATAATCATAAAACATTTTTATTACCATGTATTGGATTAGCCGATAAAATAGAACAACAGAAAGAAGCAGAAATTAAAAAATATCTAGAAGAAATACTAACCCCTTATAAGAATAAAGTGAAAAATGTAGTATTAGGATGTACACATTATCCATTAATTCAAGAAAAAATAAAAGAAGTGCTAGGAGAGGTTCAGTTTTTTGACGGGGCTGCTAATTTGGCAAAACATTTAAAAAGCATATTAAAAGAAAATAATTTATTACAAGAAGGAAAAGGAAAAATAGAATTTCAAGATTCACAAGACTTACCAGAGAAAGAAAAAAGATTTTTTGAAATTTTAGAAAAGGAAGTAATTAAATAAAAGAATTTAGAAAGTAAGTGAAATAACAAATTAAAATGCATCGAATAGATAATTTAAAAAAGAAATTAACTATTCGATACATTTTTACTTAATCGATTATTTATCAATATAAAACATAAAAGCCTTTTTTTTAACAAAGAACGAAAAAAAACATAAAAGTTTTTTGATTTGTTGAAAAAAATTTTTTTTATGTTAATATTTTATCAAGAAAATTTAAGAGAAAAAGAATAAATAAGAAACGAGGTAATTTATGATAACAAAAGACAATCCAGAAGTAGGACTACAAAAACATCAACAAGAAGCTTATAAAGCAGTGCAAAAAGCATATGAAAATGGAAACAAAGCATCTGTTGTAATTCCTACAGGTTGTGGAAAATCTTTTATAGCATTACAACTTATGGCAGACAATAAAGATAAAAGAATTTTATTTATGGCACCTACAAATGCAATTAAAAATCAAATGTATAATTATATTGCTAAATATATTGTAGGAGAAGAACCATCTAGAGAAAGACCAGCGAGAATGATAGCAGACGAATATT
>CATOLW010000128.1 GCA_951800935.1 uncultured Clostridium sp. | reverse complement strand
TAAATTTTTATTTTGTTCCATTTCAACACATCCTTTTTTAGAAACTACCTAGAAAGCCATTTCGTCCTAGAAACTAGGGACGAAGTGGCTTTTTAGGTAGTTTCTAAAAAAGGATGTGTTGAAATGGAACAAAATAAAAATTTAGAATATTATTTGGATTCTAGAATTTATAGTAGTGAAGAAGTAAAGCAAAGTATTGAAGAAACTAAAAAAGAATTTCCGAATAAAAAAGTAAAGGTAAAGGTTTGTTTAAATGAATATGGAATGTATATTATTACTTTTCAATTTGAAAATAAAAGCACATTTTTTAACAAAATGGTAATAAGAATTTGGAGAAGATTTAAAAAAACATTGCTATTAGGTAGTGGAAATCAAAACCGATATGAAGACTATTGTGAAAAAAGAAGAACCTATAAACCATACTAAAAAGAAAGGAAGAAAAGCAAATGAAAGAAGAAATTACAAAAATCAAAGAAAACTCAGTAAAAGAAATTAATCAATGTAAAGAAGAAAGAGAATTAAACGACATAAAAGTAAAGTATCTAGGAAAAAAAGGAGAATTAACGGTCGTATTAAGAGGAATGGGGAAATTAAGTTCAGAAGAAAGACCAATAATTGGAAGTCTGGTAAATCAGGTAAGAGATGAATTAGAGCAATTAATCAAGCAAAAAGAAAAAGAATTTAAACGAAAAGAACTAGAAAAAAAATTAGAAACAGAAAATATTGATGTAACAGAACCAAGCAAAAAAGTGAAATTAGGTTCTTTCCATCCTATTACACAAATTATACAAGAAGTAGAAGAAATCTTTTTAGGAATGGGATACAAAATAGCAGATGGACCAGAAGTAGAAAAAGCAATTTATAATTTTGATAAATTAAATACACCACCAGACCATCCAGCAAGAGATGTGCAAGACACTTTTTATATAACAGATGACATTGTACTCAGAAGTCAAACATCACCAGTACAAGCAAGAGTGATGGAAAAACAAAAACCACCAATCAAAATTATATGCCCAGGTGCAGTATATCGTTCAGACAGTGTTGATGCAACTCATTCACCAGTATTTCATCAAATTGAAGGATTAGTAGTTGACAAAAATATTGCTATGACAGATTTAAAAGGAACATTAGAAATGTTTGCTAAAAAATGTCTAGGAGAAAATACAAAAATTAGATTCAGACCACATCATTTTCCCTTTACAGAGCCAAGTGCAGAAGCAGATGTATCATGCTTTGTTTGTGGAGGAAAAGGATGTCGAGTATGTAAGAAAGAAGGTTGGATTGAATTATTGGGTTGTGGAATGGTACATCCTAATGTATTAAAAAATTGTGGAATTGATCCAGAAGAATATTCTGGATTTGCCTTTGGATTTGGAGTAGAAAGAATTGCTATGGCAAAATTTGGAATTGAAGACATGAGATTATTATTTGAAAATGATGCCAGATTTTTAAAACAATTTTAATCATGATTTTGGGGACGGAGGAAAAAATCATGGCAATAAAATACAAAAGTAGTAAAAGTTAATTAAAAATTTAGTTAATTAAGGAGTGTAGAAATATGGGAATGTTTGGAAAAAAAATCAAACCAGGAAATATTTATAATTTAACTGATTCCGTTAGAATTTTAAAAGGAGTTGAAAATTTTACAACAATAGAAGTTGGTCCTAACCAATATAGAATTATTCCAATAGAAGAAAGCAGAAAAATAGAAGAAGGAATCAGACAAAAGAAAGCTTTTAGAAAAAGAATTGATGGAGATGGAATCTATCATCAAGAAAGTTATCAAAATATAAAAATAGAAGAACGTAAATTCAATAATTGGCAGGCAAATAAGACAAAAGGATATAATAATGTATATACAAGATAAAAGGTGTTTAAGGAGTGTCCCTAAATCCCTAAAACAGGGATTTTAAGGAACGTCCCTTAATCCCTGTTTAAGAAGGAGAAAAGTTTATGAAAGCAAGTATAGAATGGTTAAAAGAATATAGTGATATTGATATAGATGCTGTTAAATTAGGCGATATTTTAACAATGACAGGGTCTAAAGTAGAAACGATAGATCAATTAGGAAATGATATTAAAAATGTAGTGGTTGGAAAAATTCTAGAAATTGAAAAACATCCAGATGCCGATAAATTAGTGGTAACTAAGGTAGATGTTGGAACTGAAAAAATACAAATTGTAACAGGTGCTAATAATATTAAGGTAGGAGATATTGTGCCAATTGCTAAAAGTGGTTCCGAGCTACCAGGGAATGTAAAAATAAAAAAAGGAATGCTAAGAGGCGTGGAGTCTTGCGGAATGATGTGCTCAGTGGGAGAATTAAACCTTACTTTAGCAGATTATCCAGGCCAAATTGAGCATGGTATTATGATATTAGATAAAAAATTAGAAAAAGATTTAGGAAAAGATATTGTTGAAGTTTTAAACTTAAAAGAAGAGATTATTGATTTTGAAATTACTTCTAATAGACCAGATTGTTTTTCAATAGAAGGATTAGGAAGAGAAACGGCAGCATCTTTGAATAAACCATTTAAAAATCCAAGAAAAAATATAGATGAGATGAAAGTAGAAACCAAACAAAAGTTAGAAGGACTAAAAGTTGACATTGAGGCATCTGATTTATGCTATCGTTATGTAGCAAGAATAGTTAAAAATGTAAAAATAGGACCATCACCAGATTGGATGGTAAGAAGATTAAAAGCTTATGGTGTTAGAAGTATCAATAATATTGTAGATATTACCAACTATGTTATGCTAGAAATGGGGCAACCAATGCATGCTTTTGATATTAATTCGATCGAAGGAAAACATATTACAGTAAGACGTGCTAAAAATGGAGAAAAAATCACAACATTAGATGAACAAGAAAGAATATTAGACGAAAATAATTTAGTGATAGCAGATGACAAAAAAGCAGTAGCAATTGCAGGAGTTATGGGAGGTCTAAATTCAGAAATAGAAGAAGATACCAAAACTGTTGTATTTGAATCTGCTGTGTTCTATGGAGGAAGTGTTAGAAAAACAGCAAAAAAAGTAGGGTTAAGAACCGAAAGTTCTTCTCGTTTTGAAAAAGGATTATCTTCAGAAAATGCATTAAGAGCAGCCAATCGAGCAGTAGAATTAGTAAAATTAATTGGTGTTGGTGAAGTAGTAGAAGGAAAGATTGATGTTTATCCAACCAAACAAAAAATACATCAAATTCCATTTGATGTTGATAAAATTAATAGTTTGTTAGGAACGAATCTATCTAAACAAGAAATGATAGATATTTTAGAAAAACTAGAAATTAAAGTTGAAAAAGATGTGGTAATTAGCCCATACTTTAGAACAGATTTAGAATTTTTAGCAGATATTGCAGAAGAAATAGGTCGTTTTTATGGCTATGATAAATTAGATTCCACTTTAATTAAAGCAGATACTACATTAGGAATTAGAAACAAAGAACAAATAATTCAGAAAAAAGTAAAAGAAGTATTAGTAAATCATGGACTTTCAGAAATTTATACGTATGGATTTGTAAGCGAAAAAGATTTAGAAATGTCTAATATTAGTGAAGAAATAAAAAAATATGCTATTACCATACAAAATCCACTAAGTGATGAATATAAGCTAATGAGACCAACAACAATACCAAGCATGATGCAAACTTTAGCAATTAACAATAATAAGAAAAATAAACAAGTAAAATTATTTGATTTATCAAGAAGTTATAAAAATGAAAAACAAGAAGTAGAAAAAGGAGAAGTACCCTTACAAGAAGAAATTTTAACCATTGGAATGTATGGCGAAGATGTTGATTTTTATAGCTTAAAAGGATTGATTGAAAATGTATTAGAAACTATCAATATTGCACATTATGATGTACAAAAGGAAATCAATAATGCATCGTATCATCCAGGAAGATGTGCCAATTTAAAAGTAGGAATGGACGTAATTGCAACATTTCGGAGAAGTACATCCAGAAGTACTAGAAAATTATGATATTTCTAAAAGAGCTTATTTAGCAGAAGTAAATATCACAAAATTAGTAAAATATGCTAAAGCAAATAAAAAATATGTAGAAGTACCAAAATTCCCAGCAGTAGAAAGAGATATTGCTATAATAGTTGACAAAGAAGTAGAAGTAGGACAAATTGAAAAAATAATTATTAAAAAAGCAAAGAAACTATTAGAAAGTATGGAACTATTTGATATTTATCGAAATGAAAAATTAGGAGAAAATAAGAAAAGTGTTGCTTATTCTTTAATTTTTAGAGATAAAAATAAAACCTTAAGTGATGAAGAAATTAACATGGTTATGGAAAGTATTGTGGATGAATTAGAAAAAGCATTAGGAGCAATTTTAAGAAAATAAACGAAAATTGCAAAAATATGACAAATATGTTAAATTTTTATTACATTCAAGAAAAAAAA
>CATOLW010000127.1 GCA_951800935.1 uncultured Clostridium sp. | reverse complement strand
GTTATTATGGCAAAAGATGTAATAGGAGAAGATGCTAAGACAAAAGCTTCTAATTTACAAAAAGGACAAATTCTATTACTAGAAAATGTAAGATTTCATAAAGAAGAAACCGATAATGACAAAGAATTTGCAAAACAATTAGCGAGTATGGCAGAACTTTATGTAAGTGACGCCTTTGGAACAACACATAGAGCACATGCTTCCACAGCAGGGGTAGCAGAATTTTTACCAGCAGTAGCAGGATTTTTAATTGAAAAAGAATTAAGATTCTTAGGAAATAGCATAGAAAATCCAGAAAGACCATTTATAGCTATTCTAGGAGGCGCAAAAGTATCTGACAAAATTGGAGTAATTGACAGTTTGCTAGAAAAAGTAGATACACTAATAATTGGTGGAGGAATGGCATATACATTCTTTAAAGCACAAGGATATGAAGTTGGAGATTCTATTTGCGAATTAGATAAATTAGACTTAGCAAAAGATTTAATGGAAAAAGCAAAAGAAAAACAAGTAAAATTCATGTTACCAATTGATACCAAAATAGGAAAGGCTAATAATCCAGAAGGAGAAAGTAAAACGGTAAAATATAATGAAATTCCAGAAGGATGGGAAGGTTTTGACATTGGAGAAGAAACCATTCAACTATTTAGTGAAGAATTAAAAAAGGCAAAAACAGTATTTTGGAATGGTCCATTAGGATTGTTTGAAGTAGACCAATTTGCCAATGGAACAAATTGTATAGCAAAAGCTTTAGCTAACATAGATTGTATTACCATTGTTGGAGGAGGAGACTCTTCAGCAGCTCTTAAAAAAGCAGGGGTAGAAGATAAAATGAATCATATTTCAACAGGAGGAGGAGCTTCTTTAGAGTTCTTAGAGGGAAAAAGCTTACCTGGAATTGTATGCCTAATGGATAAATAAAAAAGAGGAAAGATAAATGGAATTATTAGATGTATTAGATGAATATGGAAATCTAACAGGAAAAAAAGAAGATAAAGATAAAATTCACGAAAAAGGACTATGGCATAGAGAAGTAGCTGTTCTTATTCGAAATGAAAAAGGAAAATATTTAATACAAAAAAGAGCAGCTACGAAAAAACAAGCTCCTAATAAATGGGGACTAACAGCAGGGCATGTAGACACAGGAGAAAATTTTGAAGATGCGATGGTAAGAGAAATAAAAGAAGAAATAGGAATTGATGTAGCAATAGAAGAATTACAACCAATTGGCATTTTTAAACAAGCATATGAAAGCAAAAAAACGACCAATAATAATTTTACAAAATATTATTTACACCAAACAGACAAAAAAATAGAAGATTATACAATATGCCAAGAAGAATTAAGTGAATTAAAATATATTACCTTGCAACAAATGGAAGAAGCAGTAAGGAATAAAGATGAAAGATGTAGTTTTACGAAAACAAATGCAATGAATGAAATTATTGCAATCGTAAAAAATAAAAACTAATAAAAGGAGGAAATTATGAGAAAAAAAGTAATAGCAGGAAACTGGAAGATGAACATGCTCCCAAACGAAGCCATTAACTTTATAGAAGAACTAGCACCAATGGTAAAAGATACGGAAAATGAAGTAATACTGTGTGTACCATACACAGATCTATTTTATGCCTTGCTTACAGCACAAAACACCAATATAAAAATAGGAGCACAAAATATGCATTTTGAAGAAAGTGGAGCTTACACAGGAGAAATATCAGGGAAAATGTTGAAATCTATTAATGTAGAATACGTAATTATTGGACATTCAGAAAGAAGACAATATTTTAATGAAACAGATGAAAGTGTAAACAAAAAAGTAAAAGCAGCTTTTCAAGCTGGCCTAAAACCAATTGTATGTGTAGGAGAAACTTTAGCACAAAAAGAGGCAGGAAAAACTGAAGAAATCATTACCAATCAAACAAAATTGGCATTAGAAGGATTAAGTAAAGAGCAAGTAGAAAATATAATTATAGCTTATGAGCCGATTTGGGCAATTGGAACAGGAAAAACAGCAACCAGTGAAGATGCTAATAATAGTATTAAAGCAATTCGAAATAAAATTGCCGAAATCTATGGACAAACGGTAGCCAATGGAGTTATAATACAATATGGCGGAAGTGTAAAAAGTACAAATGCCAAAGAATTATTTGAAATGTCTGATATTGACGGAGGCTTAGTAGGAGGAGCAAGTCTTAAAGCAGATGAATTTAGCAAAATAGTAAATTTTGAAAAATAAGGAAGTGTAAGTACATGAAAGACAAATTAACAATGCTAATGATATTAGATGGATTTGGAGACAACCCCAATAAAGATGGCAATGCAATTAAATTAGCCAAAACACCTAATATAGATAAACTAATGAAAAAATACAATCAAACAGAAATTAATACAAGTGGATTAGCAGTCGGATTACCAGAAGGACAAATGGGAAATTCAGAAGTAGGACACACCAATATTGGCGCAGGAAGAATTGTCTATCAAGAATTAACAAGAATTACCAAATCAATTGAAGATGGAGAGTTTTTTAGCAACTCAGAATTTATAACAGCCATTGAAAATTGTAAAAAATATAATTCTAAATTACACATATTAGGCTTGATATCTGACGGAGGCGTACATAGTCATAATCGTCATTTATATGCCTTATTAGAAATGGCAAAAAGGAGAGACTTTGAAAATGTATATGTACATTGTTTCTTAGATGGAAGAGATACACCACCAGCATCAGCAGAAGGATACATTATGAAGTTACAAGAAAAAATGGATGAAAAGCAAATTGGAAAAATTGCAAGTATAGCAGGAAGATTTTATGCCATGGATAGGGACAAAAGATGGGAAAGAGTAAAAAAATGTTATGATGCTTTAGTAAAAGGAGAAGGAAACAAAGCAGGAAGCAGCATAAAAGCTATCGAAGATTCTTATCAAAAAGAAGTATTTGATGAATTTGTAGAACCAACTTTAATTTGTAATGGTGAAGAACCAATTGCAACCATTGGAAAACATGACTCTGTTATTTTCTTTAACTTTAGACCAGATAGAGCAAGAGAAATTACAAGAGCATTGGTGGATCCAGAGTTTGATGGATTTGAAACGAAAAAAGATTTAAGTTTATATTATGTATGTTTTACAAATTATGATGAAACTATGCCAAATGTACACATAGCATTCAAAAAAGAAGCATTGCACAACACATTTGGAGAATATGTAAGTAAAAAAGGATATAGCCAATTACGTATTGCAGAAACCGAGAAATATGCTCATGTAACATTCTTCTTCAATGGAGGAGAAGAAAAACAATACGAAGGAGAAGAACGAATATTAGTACCATCTCCAAAAGTAGAAACCTATGATCAAAAGCCAGAAATGAGTGCTTATGAGGTAACGAATAAAGTATTAGAAGCAATTCAAAATGATAAATATGATTGTATTATACTAAACTATGCAAACACGGATATGGTAGGACATACGGGAAGTTTAGAAGCTGCTAAAAAAGCAGTAGAAGCAGTGGATGAATGTGTAGGAAAAGTAGTAAAATTAGTAGAAGAAAAACAAGGAAATTTACTAATAACAGCAGATCATGGAAATGCAGAGCAAATGATAGATTATAGTACAGGAGAGCCACATACAGCACATACCACCAATCCAGTACCATTAATCTTAGTAACAACTGATAATACACTAAAATTAAAAGCAGGAGGAAAGTTAGCAGATTTAGCACCAACCATGCTTGATTTAATGAAACTTGAAAAACCAGAGGAGATGACTGGAGATAGTTTATTAGATAGGAAATAAAGAGGGATATGTTAAATCATACGAAAAAAATAAAAGAAATATATGAAGATATACAAAGAAAACTATTTTATATGATACCAGAAAAATGGGATAAATTATATTTATATAGTTCAATCTTAGATATTCCTGACAAAGAAGGAAAAACAGGAGAATTATTCTTCTATTATATTCCAAAAGGAATTCTAAAGAAAAAGCCAGTTAATGTTTATGAAATACCAGCAAAATTTAATTTAGATGAAAATCAATATCTTAGATTAGTCCAATTACTATATGCCAAAATAAAAGAATTGAGACAAGAATTTCGCAAATCAGAAAGAAATGAAATATGGACGAATATAAAGATGTCAATACAAAAACTGAAATTCAAGGTAGAGTATTATTATACAGATTTAAATCATAGTGACTTTTCGAGCTACGAAAGACATGTGATTTGGAGATATGAAGTATTAGGAATTGGAGAAGAACAAGTAAGTAAAGAAGATAAGGAAATCTTAAAACGATATTTACTAGGGGCAAAAACATTAGCTAGAAAAGAGCACTATGATTCTGGTATTTATATTCGAGATATAGAAAACATGATTGCTTATAGTAACGAAAATGCGAAAAGAGAAGAAGTAAAAGAAGTAGAGCTAATAGCAGAAAAAAAATATAAAAATCAACTTTTATTATCAAAAGAAGAAATTGAAAAAATGAAGAGGAATTA
>CATOLW010000126.1 GCA_951800935.1 uncultured Clostridium sp. | reverse complement strand
AAATAAAAATAACGAAAATTGTGGAAAAAACATATAATAAGTAGGAGGGAAAAGAAATGATACGAAAATTTAGATATGCATGTAGATTCAATAGATGTTGTGGTATAGGAGAAATTAATAAAGAACAATTAGAAAAAATGGTAGAACAAGGAGCTACATTAATAGATGTTAGAAGTCCACAAGAATTTCAAGAAGGACATTTAGAAAAAGCAATTTTATTACCAGAATATGAAATAAAACAAAATATAACACAAATATTACCAGATAAATCACAAGTGATTATTGTATATTGTAGCACAGGTCATAGAGGACAAAAAGCCCAGAAAATTTTACAAAGATATGGTTATGCTCAAGTTTATAATTTGTGTAGAGGGTTAGAAAACTATAATTAAACTATTGAGGTTTTTTAGTTTGTATGTTAGAATAACAAATATAAGTAAAGAAAACTGGAGGAAATATGAAGAATCAACAAGAACACATTAGAAATTTTAGTATCATTGCCCATATAGACCATGGAAAATCAACGTTAGCAGACCGTTTAATTGAAATGACAGGAGTACTATCCAAAAGAGAAATGGAAAGTCAAGTCTTAGACAACATGGAAATTGAAAAAGAAAGAGGCATTACCATTAAATCACAAGCAGTTAGAATGATATACAAAGCAAAAGATGGACAAGAATACACATTAAATTTAATTGATACACCTGGACATGTAGATTTTAACTATGAAGTATCGAGAAGTTTGGCAGCATGTGATGGTGCTATTTTAGTAGTAGATTCAAGTCAAGGAGTAGAAGCGCAAACATTAGCTAATGTTTATTTGGCAATTGACAATAATCTAGAAATATTACCAGTACTAAACAAAATTGATTTACCAAATGCCAGAGTAGAAGAAGTAAAACAAGAGATAGAAGATATCATTGGCATACCAGCTAAAGAGGCACCATGTATTTCAGCTAAGTCAGGATTAAATGTAGAAGAAGTATTAGAAAGAATTGTAACAGACTTGCCAGCTCCAAAAGGAGAGGAAGAAAACCAAGTAAAATGTTTGATATTTGATTCTTACTATGACAATTACAAAGGAGCAGTAGCTCATGTAAGAGTAATGGATGGTACCTTAAAGGTAGGAGATGAAATCAAACTAATGGCAACCAATAAAACTTTTACAGTAGTAGAACTTGGCTATTTTATACCAGGCTCTTATATGCCAACCAAAGAAATAAAAGCAGGAGAAGTACGGTTACATTGCTGCTAGCATTAAAACATTATCAGATATTCAAGTAGGAGATACCATTACCTTAAAAAACAATCCAGCAAAAGAACCATTAAAAGGATATAAAAAAGTGACACCAATGGTTTATTGTGGTTTGTATCCAATGGATGGAAGTCAATATGAAGCCTTAAAAGAAGCATTAGAAAAATTAAAATTAAATGACGCAGCCTTAGAATATGAAGCAGAAAGTTCAGCAGCATTAGGATTTGGATTTCGATGTGGATTTTTAGGATTATTACATTTAGAAATTATAGAAGAAAGGCTAGACAGAGAATTTGACTTAGGACTTATTACAACAGCACCATCTGTTATCTATAAGGTATATAAAACAGATGGAGAAGTAATCGAACTATACAATCCAGAAGATTTACCAAAACCACAAGAAATTTCTTACATCGAAGAACCATTTGTAACAGCCAATATTTTAACACCAAAAGATTATGTGGGAAACATAATGGAATTGTGCCAAAGAAGACGTGGTGTTTACATTGATATGAAATATTTAGATGAAAATAGGGTAACCTTAGTATATGAATTACCATTAAATGAAATTATTTATGATTTCTTTGACAATTTAAAATCTAAAACAAAAGGGTATGCTTCTTTAGACTATGAATTCAAAGAATACAGAAAATCAAACTTAGTAAAACTAGACATCCATATCAATGGTGAACCAGTTGATGCTTTAAGCTTTATTGTTCATAAAGAAAGTAGCTATGACAGAGGTAAAAAAATGGTAAAAAAAATAAAAACAGTTATACCAAGAAAACTATTTAAAATACCAATACAAGCAGCAATTGGAGGACAAATTATTGCCAGAGAAACAATATCTGCCATGAGAAAAGATGTATTAGCTAAATGTTATGGAGGAGACATCACAAGAAAGAAAAAACTATTAGAAAAGCAAAAAAGAGGAAAGAAAAAAATGCGTGAAATCGGAAATGTAGAAATACCACAAGAAGCATTTTTATCTGTACTTAAGTTAGACGATGATTCATGATTTTGGATGATTTTGGGGACGGAGGAAAAAATCATGATGAGAAATTAAAAAATCATGATTTTTTCCTCCGTCCCCAAAATCATGGAAGAGGAGAAGAAAATGGAACAAAAAGAAAAGAGCTATAATGACCAAGTAGAAGGAAGAAATGCTGTAATTGAGTTATTGGAAAGTGGAAAAGACATTAACAAAATATTTATGACAAAAGGAGAAAGACATGGTTCTATCAATAAAATCATTAGTTTGGCAAAAGAAAATAAGGTGATTTTGGTAGAAAAAGAAAAAAGGCAAATGGAAGAAATGGCACAAACTGAAAATTACCAAGGTGTTATTGCTATAGTACCTCCTTACCAATATGTAGAAGTAGAAGATATTTTACAAGAAGCAAAAGAAAGAGAAGAAGAACCATTTGTGTTAATTTTAGATGGCATTGAAGACCCACACAATTTAGGTTCTATAATTAGAACAGCAGAGACAGCTGGCATTCATGGAATTATTATTCCAAAACGAAGAGCAGCTACCGTAAATAGTACAGTCAACAAAGTTTCAGCAGGTGCGGTACAACATATGAAAATAGCAAGGGTAACCAATATATCTGATACGATAGACTTCTTAAAAAAAGAAGGACTGTGGATTTGTGGAACAGACATTAGTACAAAAACGGATTATTATGAACAAGATTTAACAGGTCCAATTGGAATTGTAATAGGAAATGAAGGAAATGGAATTAGCCAAAAAGTGAAAAAGAATTGTGACTTTTTAGTAAAAATTCCTATGAAAGGAAAAGTGACATCACTAAATGCTTCTGTTTCAACAGGAATTGTTATTTATGAAGCAGTAAAACAAAGAGGGGGAAAAAACAAATGATGCCAAGAAAAAAGAGAAGAACCATTATAATAGTATCTATTTTAATGGTATTAATATTAATAGTAATTACCTTAGTTTTCTTATATCTTACAACAGATATGTTAAAAAGTGATAGTACTTTATTTGTAAAATACATAGGACAAAATATAGAAAATATACAAAGTACTTATCAAAAAATAGAAGCGGATGAATACAAAGAGCTATTAGAACAAAATAAATACACAACGAAAACAAAAGTGAAAATAAATGCGACAGAAGAAATAGGAACGACCTCAGAAAACACTCAAAATTCTATCAATCAGCTAAGTTTGGAAAGCAATGGACAAACAGACAAGGTGGCTCAATATAATTACCAAGATATTCAGATACTAAATAATGACAAAAAAATAGCACAAGTAGAATACTTACAAAATGAAGCAGTTTATGGAGTTAGATTTTCGGACTTGTTTCGAGAGTTTATATTAGTAAATCAAGAAAAAATGAAAGAGATGTTAGAACAAAATAACTTACCCAATCATACAGAATTAAATGAACTAAAGAATACTTCTCAATTTTCAGAAGAAGAAGAACAAAACTTAAAAAACAAGTACATTTCTATTGTGAATAATAATGTAGCAAAGGAAAATTTTTCAAAGCAAAAAAACCAGAGTATAGAAATTAATAAAAAGAAAGTAAATGTGAATGCTTATACATTAACATTAACCAAAGAACAAATGAATCACATTTATATTAAAATGTTAGAAGAATTAAAGCAAGATGAAATTATTTTAATGAAGATGGATAAAATGCAAACATTATTTGCTAACTATCAGACAGAAGAAATAAACTTAAGACAAGAAT
Source organism: uncultured Clostridium sp. (assembly GCA_951800935.1). The sequence continues at coordinate 545 of CATOLW010000126.1, read as the reverse complement.
TTACAAAAAAGATAGAAGAATTAATTACCAATATAACGAAAAACAATATAGGACAAGAAGAAGCAAAAATAACAGTTTACGAAAATTATCACAACACAGTAAGGACACTAATACAAAATCCAGAATATGAAATTACTATAGATGTATTATCTTTGACCAATCAAAATGGTATACAAATAGCTTATCAAGATATTGCTAATAAAAAAGAACAAATCCTTACTTATAAGAAAGAAGAAGGAGAAACAACAGCAAGTTTTAGCAAAAAAGAAGGAGAAAAAACAACTCAATATAGTTTGGTAAGCAATCAAAAGGTAGAAGGCAATAGCTGTGAAAAAAATATAGTAGCAAAATATGAGGATAATTCAAATCGAGTAGAAGCAATTATAGAACAGAAAATGAATATCATAAATGAATTTGAAGAAGAAATTAAAACAAAAGAAGAAAACTATATTAATTTAAGTGAATTAGAAGAAGAACAAGCGCAATCCATAGTAGAGCAAGTAACAAATGCAGTTTCTAAAAAAGTAGAAGAATTAACAACAACA
>CATOLW010000125.1 GCA_951800935.1 uncultured Clostridium sp. | reverse complement strand
GTATTCAAATAATAAACTGTCACTACTTCCATGTGCTTTTACAACTGGCTTTTTGACTCCTAAAAATAAGGCTCCTCCATAAGATTTGTAATCCATTGTTTTGGAAAACCTTTTAATCGCTGGCAAGGCAGGAATGGAAAAAATTTTAGAAAGCAAGTTTTTTGTGAAGCTTTCTGTCAATGTTCTTTTTACAAATTTTCCTAGTCCTTCTGTTGTTTTTAAAAATACATTTCCAGTAAATCCATCTGCCACAATGGCATCAATTTTACCACAGAAGGCATCTCTTCCTTCTACATTTCCAACAAAATTAATATCTAATTCTTCTGCTTTTTCTTTTAATAATTTATAGCTTTCTTTAACTAGTTCATTCCCTTTAGTTTCTTCTGTTCCAATGTTTAGTAATCCAATTGCTGGATGTTCAATGCCAAATGTGTTTTTCAAATAAATACTAGACATTTGTGCAAATTGTAATAAATTGATTGGCTTACAATTGGTATTGGAACCTGCATCAATTAATAATAATTGGCTCTTATAAGCTGGCAGGATTCCTGCTAATGCTGGTCTATCAATTCCTTTAATTCTTCCTACTAGAAGTGTCGCTCCTGTTAACAATGCTCCTGAATTTCCTGCTGAGATAAACACATCGCCCTCATCCTCTTTTAACATTTTAAAACCAACTACCATAGAAGAATCTTTCTTATGTTTAATAGCATGTGTTGGTGTATCTTCCATCTCAATTGTTTCTGTTGCATTTCTAATTTTTAGTCTATCTGATATTTCTTCCAAACCTTTTCCATAAAATTCTTTAACTTTATTTCTAATAATATCCTCTTTCCCAATCAAGACAACCTCTGCTTTTATTTTATTTATTGCATTTATTGCCCCTTTAATATTAGCATCTGGTGCATTATCTCCTCCCATAGCATCTAACAATATCCTCATTTATTTTCCTCCCTAAGACCTGTCTAATTTATTATATTTTTAGTATCTATATTTTATTATTCTTTCTAGAAAAAAGCAAGAGCTTTCTATAAAAATTTGAGAATGTCGCATTGGGGAGGTTTCCCTATGCGACATTTATCAAAAGAACAAACGAGGCATGATTAAAATGTTTTAACCTTTTAGATTTCTTACATGCCTCGTTTTTGTTCACTCGCCAAATTTGCTAAAGCAAATTTGTGTGAAATACTTTATAGGATAGAAAGTTCGAAGATCTTTCCTATCCTATAAAAAATGTCGCATAGGGAAACGTCCCCAATGCGACATTTTTTAAATTAAGCTAAGATATCTGCAACGACACCTGAACCAACTGTTCTACCACCTTCACGAATAGCGAATCTTAATCCTTTTTCGATAGCGATAGGTGTGATTAATTCGATTGTCATTGATACATTGTCTCCTGGCATAACCATTTCTGTTCCAGCTGCTAATTCGATAACACCTGTAACGTCTGTTGTTCTGAAGTAGAATTGTGGTCTGTATCCGTTGAAGAATGGAGTGTGTCTTCCTCCTTCTTCTTTTGTTAATACATAAACTTCAGAAGTGAATTTTGTGTGTGGATTGATTGTTCCTGGTTTGCTAAGTACTTGACCTCTTTCGATTTCTTTTCTATCAATTCCTCTTAGTAATGCTCCAATATTGTCTCCAGCTTCAGCTTGGTCTAATAATTTTCTGAACATTTCTACACCTGTAACAGTTGTATTTTTTCTTTCTGCTGATAAACCAACAATTTCAACTTGGTCATTTACTTTTACGATTCCTCTTTCTACTCTACCTGTTGCAACTGTTCCACGTCCTGTAATTGTGAATACGTCTTCAACTGGCATTAAGAATGGTTGGTCTACTGGTCTTTCTGGTGTTGGGATGTAACTATCAATTGCATCCATTAATTCTTTCATAGGTTTGTATACTTCATCATCTGCATTTGTTGATGAACTTTCTAATACTTTTAATGAAGATCCTTTTATAACTGGAATATCATCTCCTGGGAAATCATATTCAGAAAGTAAGTCTCTTACTTCCATTTCAACTAATTCTAATAATTCTGGATCATCAACCATATCACATTTATTTAAGTAAACAACAAGGTATTTAACACCTACTTGTCTAGCTAATAAGATGTGTTCTCTTGTTTGTGGCATAGGTCCATCTGCTGCTGATACTACAAGTACTGCACCGTCCATTTGAGCAGCACCAGTAATCATGTTTTTAACATAGTCAGCGTGTCCTGGACAGTCAACGTGAGCATAGTGTCTGTTGTCTGTTTCATATTCTACGTGAGCTGTGTTAATTGTGATTCCTCTTGCTTTTTCTTCTGGAGCACCGTCGATTTGATCATATGCTTCATATTGTGCTTTTCCTAATAATGATAAATATTTTGTAATAGCTGCTGTTGTTGTTGTTTTTCCATGGTCTACGTGACCAATTGTACCAATGTTAACATGTGGTTTTGTTCTTTCAAATTTTGCTTTTGCCATTTGAAATTCCTCCTCTTAATTTTATTTTTTAAATTTAATAACTTTTTTAGTTAATCCTTAAAACTTTTTTGCTTTTACGGACAACTTATACAAGATGTGTTTATATTTTGTATTGGTCTGTCTGCATTCTATAACATTTCTGTTAAAAAATCAAGTCTTTTTTAGTCTTTTTTAGCTCTTGAAGCAACAATATTGTCAAAAACTGATTTTGGTACTTCTTCATAATGAGAAGGTTCCATTGTATAGGTTCCTCTACCTTGTGTTTTTGAACGTAAGTCTGTTGCATAACCAAACATTTCAGAAAGTGGCACAAATGAATGAATTTCTTGCATTCCATCATCACTATCCATACCTTCCATTCTTCCACGTCTAGAGTTAATATCTCCAATAACATCTCCCATGTATTCTTCAGGAACTGTTATTTCTACTTTCATAATAGGTTCTAGAATAACTGCTTTTGCTTGTTTACAACCTTCTTTGAAAGCCATAGAAGCTGCGATTTTGAACGCCATTTCTGAAGAGTCAACTTCGTGGTAAGAACCATCTACTAAAGTAGCTTTGAAATCGATCACTGGGTAACCAGCTAAGATTCCACTTTCAGCTGCTTCTCTCATTCCTTGTTCAATTGGTTTGATATATTCTTTTGGAACAGCTCCACCTACGATTTTGCTTTCGAATTCAATTCCTTTACCTGGTTCTAATGGTTCCATTTCGAACCAAACATCACCATATTGCCCTTTACCACCAGATTGACGGATGAATTTACCTTGTACTTTTACTTTGTTTCTGATCGTTTCTTTGTAAGCAACTTGTGGTTTACCTACATTACATTCTACTTTAAATTCTCTTTTCAATCTATCAACAATGATATCCAAATGTAATTCACCCATACCTGCAATGATTGTTTGTCCTGTTTCTTGGTTGGTATAAGCTTTGAATGTTGGGTCTTCTTCTGCTAATTTTCCTAAGGCGATTCCCATTTTTTCTTGAGCAGCTTTATCTTTTGGCTCAATTGCGATATCGATAACTGGCTCTGGGAATTCCATAGATTCTAGGATGATTGGATGGTCTGGATCACATAGTGTGTTTCCTGTTGTAACATCTTTCATTCCTACTGCTGCAGCAATATCTCCTGCATATACTTTGTCAATGTCTTCTCTATGGTTTGAGTGCATTTGAAGAATTCTTCCGATTCTTTCTTTTTTATCTTTACTAGAGTTTAATACGGTTGAACCTGATTCTAATGTTCCTGAGTAAACTCTAAAGAAACATAATTTTCCAACAAATGGGTCTGTTGCAATTTTAAATGCTAATGCTGCAAATGGTTCGCTATCAGAAGTCTTAGCTTCTGTTTCTTCTCCACTTGGTGTTTCTCCTTTAATATGTGCAATATCTGTTGGGGCTGGCATGTAATCAATGATAGCATCTAATAGTTCTTGAACTCCTTTGTTTTTGTAAGAAGATCCACAGGTTACTGGAACGATTGTATTGTTGATAGTTCCTACACGTAATCCTTTTTTGATTTCTTCTACCGTAAGTTCTCCACCGTCTAAATATTTCATCATTAATTCTTCGTCTTGTTCTGCTACTGATTCTATCATTTTGTTATGATATTCTTCAGCTAATTCCTTCATATCGTCTGGAATATCTGCTTCTTCAATTTCTTTTCCTAAATCGTCTTTATGTAGGAAAGCTCTCATTTTGATTAAGTCTACAATTCCTTTGAAGTTGTCTTCTGCTCCAATTGGTAATTGAATTGGTACAGCGTTTGCTTTTAATCTATTTTTCAATTGGTCAACACAAAGCATAAAGTTTGCTCCTGTAATGTCCATTTTATTAACATATACCATTCTTGGTACACTATATTTGTCAGCTTGTCTCCAAACGGTTTCTGTTTGTGGTTGAACGCCACCTTTTGCAGCTAATACGGTTACTGCTCCATCAAGAACTTTTAAAGATCTTTGTACTTCTACTGTAAAGTCAACGTGTCCTGGAGTATCAATAATATTAATTCTATTATCGTTCCAGAAACATGTTGTACAAGCAGATGTAATGGTGATC
>CATOLW010000124.1 GCA_951800935.1 uncultured Clostridium sp. | reverse complement strand
TTTCTTTTTATTCTTATTTTGCTTGTTTTCATCTGGTATAGTTACTCTTCTAGCAATATTATTTGCAATTTCATTGTCGTTGTCATCAAATATTCCATTTTTATATAGGTCATCACTTACAATTTTATAGTTGTTATCGTTATCATAGCAAATTCTTCTATGAAAGTGGCTCATAATACTATGCCAAAAGCCTTTGAACTTCTGTAATTCTTGTTTTAGTTTCTCTTTTTCAGTTTGCAATTTACCTATAATCTTGTCTTTAGTAAATAGTTCATTTTTTAAGTTGCCGATTTCATTATCTTTTAGTTCTATTTCATATTTAAGTGAACGATTTTCTTTTTCTATTTCAAAAGCAGAACGTTCGAAATCTTTAATTGCCATATTTAAGTCATTTACACTTCTTACTGTCTGGGTTGTATCTTTTACATCTTTTGTATAATTTTTTAATTTCTGGACATCCTCGTTTGAAATAACCATATTATTTTTATTCATTAGAGTAGGTTTCAAATTGTCTAATATTTTATTTACATCATTGCTAGTATTATCAAGTGTTTTAGTTTGCATGTTGGCTTTTTCAAGTTTCTGTTCTTTTTTAGCTAGTTGTTTCTTGATTTCTCTATAATTGCCCATATCATTAACATTGATGTCTTGATTTCTGCCTTTTTGCTTTTCTTTTAATCGTGTATTGACCTCATAAAACTTGTTATATGACTTAATACAAGCATTTCTCATTTTATCTTGTATTTCAGTAAGTGTAGTTTTTGTAAACAATTTACTTTTTCCTACTTGTTTTCTCATTCCTCTAGTACAATTTTCTATTACTGGAACACCTACAATGTGCATATGGGGAGAAACTTCATCAAAATGTATTGTAGCATTTGCTATTTTGAAGTCTGGGATAATTTTAATCAAGTCTTTTACTTGCTCATTATATACATCAACCATTTTAAATCTATATCTTTCGTCTTTATCATTCCAAAAGTCCATATCTCCAAGTTCTATTATAATTTCACACGCAATATCATTTTGAGATTCACATACTTTTTTGAAATAGTCTTTGATTTTTCTATCTTCACGAGTTTGCTTGTTGTTATATTCTAACCTTACTTGTTCAAATTCATCTAAATATACTTGCTTAACATCATTTACAATATCATCTGTTCCATAAATAGTTCTAATTAACTCTCTTTGATTATCATAATCTCTTAAATTGTGTTTGTTCACATCTGATAAATCTTTTGCATTTTGAATTGCATTATTAGATAGAGAAGTTGTGCCAGATATATTTTCTTTTGCAACTTTTTTTGCTAATTTACTTTTGTTTTTATCACTATCTAAGTGAAAAGAATATGCTAACTCTTGCTCCATATAATACCTCCTTTGAAATTTCTTCGTAGCACAGGACTTCGTCTTGACGGAAGTCCTAACCCAGTAAGATTAAATTAAGTACACTTTAAATTTTTTTAAAATGTATTTTATAAAAGACAGCTTTAGCAGATATAAAATTATAGTTCTAAAAGTAGTGAAATTTAATTTTAGGAGGATTTTATTATGGTAGAGATAACTTATGACAAAGAGGGAGATTTTTTCGTTCCTGACTTATATTTGGAAAAGGAAAATTACGAAAATGATTATATTATTGGAAAATATGGGCATTTAAGATTAGAGTATTTGAAAAATCATAAGAAAGCTGAATATATAATAATGTTTATGAACAAGACTTTAAGAAAGCATATTGTAGAAATCGACGGGCAAGCTAAACAGAGATTTGAAATACTTATGAAACAAATACTAGATAGAAATCCTATTGATGAAAACTTAAAAAATACTGACCCTTTAAAATGGACTGGGCTTATGAATAATTATAAGCATTCAGTTGAAGAAATTATATTTAAAGAATTGATATATTGTTAAAATATAAAGTAAAGACATATTGAGCAATCATCTTATCTTCTCAATATGTCTTTAAAAATTATCTTAATCTAATCTCCATAATTGATATTTTCCTGTTATTTCATTAACATCTTCTGTATTACCATAAATAATAGCACCTAGATATTCTAATTTATCATTTTCTTTTGAATTTATAGATGTAACTAATTCGTCATCTGTTCTTGTGTCTAACATATCTTTTGGATAGTCAGCTACTAATAAATTAGGATTTTGTTTTGCTAAATCTATAGCATTTTTTAATTTTCCTTGTTTTACTTTTGTTATTATAAATGGAAATTGACTAATTCCTAAATGGCTTACACCTGATTTATCAACAATAGTTGGTTGCCCCATAATTTCGTCATTTGAATATTTGCCAATAGATATAGCAAGATGACCTATAACATTAAGAGCAATTGATGGCTCAACATTTGATGAGATAATTCCTACAATTTTTTTATCTTCATAATTCATAATTTTTACTCCTTTACTAATTATATTTTACTCTTAATAAAGGAGTTAAAACATTTTCGAGTACTTCTATTTTTGCCCATAGTTCTCCACCATGCATATTTCTTGGATATTTTAGCACTATATTTCCCCCTTTTACTTAATTATCTTTTTCTTTTTTCTCTAATTGTTGTATTTCAAATATTGCTTTTTGACTTTCTATTTCTGCTTTTAATTGTTCTTCTGTTGGTAAATATGTTTTATACTTTGTTGCAAATAATTGCTCATTTCCATTTAATACTGAATATCTTGCTACATCTGCATCTGTTTCTGTACAAAGTAAAATACCTATTGTTGGATTATCATCTTTTGCTTTTTTCAATTCATCATACATTCTAACATACATGTCCATTTGACCTATATCTTGATGTGTTACTTTATTAGTTTTCAAATCAATTAACACAAAACACTTTAAAATATAGTTATAAAATACTAAATCGATATAGTAATCATCTTTTTCGGTACGAATATGTTGTTGTCTTTCTACAAAAGCATAACCTTTTCCGAAGCTCCATCAAAAATTTTTGTAAGTTATTTATAATACTTGTTTCTAGTTCAGTTTCTGTATATCTATCTTCTAATGAATAACCTAAAAATTCAGCTATTAACGGATTTTTTATAAATTCTAATTTATCCATTAAATAGTGTTCTTTATTTTTTTCTTTCATTTCTTCAATTACAGGTTCTTTAACTTGCGATTTTAAAAGTCTATAATAATATTGTGTACTTATATTTCGTTGTAATGTTCTTGTACTCCAAGTTTGTTCAAGTGTTTCTTTTGCATACCAATCTCTTGCTTTTTCATCAAATACTTGTAATAAAATTTTATAATGTGTCCAAGATAACAAAATATTAGATTTTGCATTCACTGCGTGCAAAATGTTTGGAAAAGTTTTGTAAAATTGTAAAAAATAGTATAAATTTCTTATTTCAAAGCCTTTTCCATATTTACCTTTTAATTCCTTAGACAACTTCTTTATTATTTCTGTACCATAATCAGCTCTATTATCACCTTTTAGTTCTTCTTCTGCAATTCTATATCCTATAAACCAATTTCTTTCTACTAATGCTATGTTAACAGATTGATAAGCATAATCCCTCGCTGATTCAATAATAGAACATACATCATTTAATACATCATCTGTATTTTGATATTTAATAATCATGGAATTATTATTTTCTTTTTCTAAATCCATTAGTTACCTACTTTCTATATATTTTAAAATTATCTAGTGATTTTTTCATAAATTTTAAGTATTTCTCTTGATTTTTGTTTACCTATTTGGTCGAGTTCTGACTGATATGAAAGATTTAAATTTTTATTATTCCATAATTTAACATCATTATCATATAAACTTTTTGAATATATCCAGCAATCATAAGATAATCTTTCAACAGAATATTTTTCGCCAATAAAACCTAATTTTTCATATAATTTAATGGCTTTAGCATTTTCAACTTTATCAGTATATAATCTAAAAGTTTTATACCCTTGTTCTTTAACAATTTTTATTGTTTCTTCTAATAACTTCTCTCCATATCCTTTGTGTCGATATTGAGGTAAAATACCAAACCATGCTAGCCAAGCCTCATCTTCTTGATAATGATAAATACCTGTAATTCCAACTGATTCATTATTTATATAAGCTATATAATATTTCACATTATCATCTTCATAAAAAATCTCAGTCTTCTTCATAAATAAATCTCTATCCAACGAAGCTAATATATTTATTGTACCATCTTCGTGAGGAAATATTTCATTTTGAATTTTAATTGCTTCTTCATAATTATTAAAATCTACAAGTTTGATTATCATATATTTTCTCCTTATATTTATTCAAATTGATTTGCTAATTGGTCTATTGGAATGCCTCCATTGTCATTCCAATCCACTTTTATATTGTCAAATTCTTTACTTCTAAAATTATTTAATCTCTGATAATCTTCTATATCCATTTTAAAATCTAATGCTTGTTTATTTTCATCAATTCTAGTAATATTTGTTGATTTTACTAATGCTACCATTTTCTTCTCATTTGTTATCCAATTAAGTATAATTTGATTTTGAGTTTTGTTATATTTATTTGCTAATTCAACTAATAATGGGTAATTTCTTTTAGCTGTTCTATTTCTCCTTAATGGCTGATAACATAAGAATTTTATATCATTTTCATTACAATAATCTAAAAC
>CATOLW010000123.1 GCA_951800935.1 uncultured Clostridium sp. | reverse complement strand
GGGAAATAAAAGGAGAGAAAGATGGATAATAAATATTATAATGAAGCTATTATTGGGAATAAAAATATGTTAGCAACTTATACAGAAAAAGGAGAGATGCAAAGAATTTATTTTCCGAGTAAAGATAATAAACAATTTGTTGATTTTTTTCATACTGGAGTGAAAATTAATAATTCAGATTTAATTTATTTACATCAAGATATCAATAATATTTATAAACAATATTATGATACAGATACTAATGTTTTAAATACAGAAATCACAAATACTTATTTTAACTTGAAAATTCTTCAGACTGATTATGTGATGATAAAAGAAAATGTATTGGTTAAAAAATATATTTTCTTGAATAATGGAAAAATCGATTTGGATACCAATTTTTATATTCACTCTCAGTTGTTATCTGATTATAACAATCATGTAAGTTGTAAAATTATAGATGGTGGGATGATGCAATATGCCCATGACTTTACTTTTTCTACTTTTGCAAAAGGATATAAGCTTTTGAAACATCAAATAAATGGTAGCAAAGAAACAATAAAAAGAGGGGAAATTCAAGATAAAGACTATATTGGAATGTCAAATGATAGTAGTATTTGCTATGATTTAGGTGTAATGAAACCGCAAGAAAAGAAAATATTAGAAATTTGTATCACAATAGGAGAAAATAAAAATATATCAGCTATCGAAAATGAAATCGAAAGAATCAAAAAAATCGATTTAAACAAAGAGTATGCTAATACTAAATCGTATTGGAGAAAATATGTAAAAGATCATAATGGTCTGAACTTGAAAGAACCTAAAAATAGTTACGAGGAAAAGATTTTTGATATTTACAAAAGAACTATTTTGCTATTTCCACTTTTAACAAATGCGGAAACAGGAGGTATTATTGCTTCAGCAGAAGTAGATGAGAATTTTACACAATGTGGACGATATGCTTATTGTTGGACAAGAGATGCTGTATTTGTAACTAAAGCAATGGATATTTTAAAAATGGAAAAAGATACTGAAAAATTCTATAAAGGATTTTGCAAAAAGACACAAAGTAAAAATGGAATGTGGGAGCAAAGATTCTTCACTGATGGAAAATTAGCACCAGCTTGGGGATATCAAATTGATGAAACAGCAAGTGTAGTATATGGCGTATATGAACATTATCAATATACCAAATCTGAAAAGTTTTTAAAAGATAATTTACAAATGTGTGAAAAAGCAATAAAATTTTTAAAAAATTATGCACAAGACTGGTTAAACATACAAGTAGAAGATGAACATGACAAAGACAAAGTACAAGAAGAAATCGAGGCAAGTATAAAACATAAAGAACATAAATATCATGTGAGTTATGACCTTTGGGAAATGTGCGAAGGAATCCATCTATATTCCTTAGCAAGCATTTATGCAGCTTTTGAATGTCTTATGAAAATGTATCGTGTACTAGGAGACAAAACGTCAAACTTTGAAAACAATCGACTAAAAGACGAAAAAATTGTAAAAACAGAAAGAGAACTAGAAAAACTACAAACAGAAATCAAAAAATATATTAACGAAAACATGTATGACCAAGAAAGAAAAACATATTTGAGAAATACAGAAGACCAAAAAATGGACATCAGCATGATAGGATCGGTTACACCATTTAACTTATTTAAAGCCAAAGAAAAGAAAATCGTAAACACAGTAGAAAGAATCAACCTATCCTTAAGAACTTATACGGGCGGATACCAAAGATTTGAAGGAGACCATTATAGAAATGGAAACCCATGGCCAATTGCCAACCTTTGGATGACCCTATATTACTTAGAAACAGGCGAAAAGAAAAAAGCAAAAGAAACCTTTGACTTTGTCGTAAAAACAGCAGGAAAGCACAGCTTCTTAGGAGAACAAGTAGACAACAACACCCTACAACCAAACTGGGTTTTAGGACTTCGGATGGTCCCATGCTATGTTTATCATTGTATTAGAGAAATTGTATGGTAGGGGGTAAACTGGGACAGGCACAACTGCCCCTTTTTGTCGTGATTTGGGACAGGCTGAAAACGAGTGAAATGTTAATAAATGTAAAAATAGTATAGCCAAATAGTAACAAATGTGCTATACTATTTTTATTGATAACTATAATTAATATAACAAAATAAGGAGGTTAGATAGATTGCCGAGGCAACCAAGAAGAAAAAGTCATAGTAAGGTGTATCACTGTATGCTTAGAGGAGTTAATAAGCAAGATATTTTTTTCGAAAAAAAAGATTATTTAGAGTTTGAAGATATTATTAGAAAAACCAAAAAGAAGTTTTTATATCAATTATATTCATATGTTTTAATGCCAAATCATATTCATTTAGAAATTAAAGATGAAAATCAAAAATTATCTCCAATTATTCACAGCATGGCGACAAGTTATGCTAATTATTTTAATAAAAAATATGAAAGAACAGGACATTTATTTGAAAATCGATTTTAAAGCAAGAATGTGGAAAATACATGTTATATCCTAAATTTAGTTAGATATATCCATCAAAATCCACTAAAAGCCCAAATAAGTAAAATGGAGGAATATAGATGGAGTAGCTATCTTGAATACTTTAATGATGCTGAAATACGAGAAAAAGATAGAATAGTAGATACAGAAAAAGTTTTGGAATTGTTTTTGCCTAAAAAAGAGAAAATTCAAGCTATAAAAGAATTTTACCAATTTAATAAAAAATGCTTAAAATTTCACGAAAGTTTGGAACTATTAGAGTATGAAATAAAAAATAAATTAACAGATGAAGAAGTAATATATTTTATAAAAGAAGAATTAGGAATTGATAATATTCAAGAAATTCAAAAATATAATATAGAATATAGAAATCAAATAATAAGAAAAATAAGAAAAATAAAAGGAGTAACAAGACCGCAAATAGCTAGAATATTGGGAATTACTATTAAAATGGTAGAAAGAGCTAGTAACCTGTCCCCAAAAGCGACAAAAAGGGGGGAATAGTGCCTGTCCCAAAAAAAGCCAAAAAAGACTTGCAAAGTGTTCTTTTTTGGTATAGAATTGAATTGCCTAAGAAATTTTAGGTAATACTAAAAATATAAAAGATGAATAAGGAGGAATTGTTATGTCAGTTAAAATTGGAATTAATGGATTTGGAAGAATTGGTAATTTATCATTTCAAGCAGCTTTCAAAAGAGATGAAGTAGAAGTTGTTGCAATTAATGACCCATTTATAACAGCTGATTATATGGCTTATATGACCAAATATGATACGGTACATGGAAAGTTTGAAGGAACAGTAGAAGGTAAAGATAATGTTTTAATCGTAAATGGAAAAGAAATTAAAGTGTTTAATGAAATGGACCCACATAATATTCCATGGGGAGAATTAGGTGTTGATTATGTGTTAGAATGTTCAGGTGTGTTTACAACTCTTGAAAAGGCACAAGCACATATTGATGCAGGTGCTAAAAAAGTAATTATTAGTGCACCTTCTAAAGATGCTCCGATGTTTGTTATGGGAGTTAATCATGAGGAATATGATCCAAGTATGAATATTGTATCCAATGCTTCTTGTACTACAAACTGCTTGGCACCACTTGCTAAAGTTATTCATGATAATTTTGGAATTAAAGATGGATTGATGACAACAGTGCATGCGATGACAGCAACTCAAAAAACAGTAGATGGAGCTTCTAAAAAAGATTGGAGAGGTGGAAGAGCAGCAGCTAGCAACATTATACCATCTTCAACAGGAGCAGCAAAAGCAGTTGGAAAGGTAATTCCAGCTTTAAATGGAAAATTAACAGGTATGGCATTTAGAGTGCCAACAGCTGATGTTTCCGTAGTTGATTTGACTTGTAATTTAGAAAAACCAGCAACTTATGAAGACATTTGTGAAGCTATGAAAAAAGCTTCTCAAAATGAAATGAAGGGAATTGTGGAATATGTAACAGACCCAGTTGTTTCTTCTGATTTTACAACAGACCCACATACTTCTATTTTTGATAGTACAGCAGGTATCATGCTAACCGATACTTTTGTAAAATTAGTTGCTTGGTATGATAATGAATGGGGATATTCAAACAAATTGGTTGATTTGGCTTGTTATATTGCAAGTAAAGATTAATTTAATAAAGAAAAATTAAAGAAAAAAGCTAAGATTTTTTGTGGATAGTTTACGAGAAATCTTAGTTTTTTTGCTTTTTAATAAAGAACAACAAAATATGTAAATTTATTGACAACAATCTAAATAATTGATAAAATATCCTTAAGTTATAAAAAGCTATTTTAAGAAAGTAGTAGAACCTTGAAAAGTAAATACCTTTGAAAGCAAAAAACAAACGTATCTTATAAAAAAGTAGTATACAATGACTTAAAATAGTGAATAATAACGAAAAGAAACAAATAAGAAAAAAGGAACAAAAGAAGCAAATGGAGGGTAAGAATGAGGAAAATAATAAGTTTAAATAAAGATAAAGAAGCAAACGAAGGTATTACTCTAATTGCATTAGTAATCACAATCATTGTATTATTAATATTAGCAGCAATAAGTATTGCAACTTTAACAGGAGAAAATGGAATATTAACCAAAGCGACAGAGGCAAAGGATTTAAGTAAAACAGCAGAAGAAAAAGAGCAGATTGGATTAGCTTATAATGCAGTATTAGCAGAAAAAATGAAAAAGGGAGATAAAACAG
>CATOLW010000122.1 GCA_951800935.1 uncultured Clostridium sp. | reverse complement strand
AAAATTAGCAATATTTTTTAGAAAAATTATTGACTATTTTTGAATCAGATAATATAATATATCAAATTAAAAAGATTACGGTGAACAAGAAGAAATATGTAAAATTCATTTTTAGAGAGTTAGTGATGGTGAAATGCTAATAGTGAACACATATGGGGAGCTTCGGAGTAAATTTTAAAATTAAGGTGCTTAAAATCTTTTGATTTTAAGAATTAGGGTGGAAACGCGGAAATAGAAACTTTCGTCCCTAGCAGTTTTATATTGCTAGACGACGAGAGCTTTTTTGCTTAAGAAGGCAAAGAAAACATCTTGACCGCCTAGCAGAAGAAGGAGGAATTTTTATGGTAAAATCAATGGACACTTTAGTAGCACTTTGTAAAAACAGAGGATATGTCTATCCAGGGTCAGAAATTTATGGAGGATTAGCAAATACTTGGGATTATGGTCCTTTAGGAGTAGAATTAAAAAACAATGTAAAAGAAGCATGGAGAAGAAAATTTATAAGAGAAAATAAATATAACGTAGGATTAGATGCAGCTATTTTAATGAACCCAACAACATGGGTGGCATCAGGACATGTAGGAGGATTTTCAGACCCATTAATTGACTGCAAGGAATGTAAAACAAGACATAGAGCAGATAAATTGATTGAAGCATGGATGCATGAAAATAACTGTGAAGAAATTGTAGATGGATGGGAAGACAAAAAAATGATAGCTTATATGGATGAACATGGAATTAACTGTCCAAACTGTGGAAAACATAATTTTACAGATATTAGAAAATTCAATTTAATGTTTAAAACCTTCCAAGGAGTAACAGAAGATGCCAAAGCAGAAATCTATTTAAGACCAGAAACAGCACAAGGAATTTTTGTGAATTTTAAAAATGTAATGAGAACTACTAGAAGAAAATTACCAATGGGTATTGCGCAAATCGGTAAAGCCTTTCGAAACGAAATTACACCAGGAAACTTTACCTTTAGAACCAGAGAATTCGAACAAATGGAATTAGAATTTTTCTGTAAGCCAGGAACTGACTTAGAATGGCAAAATTATTGGAAAAACTTTTGTAAGCAATGGTTATTAAACCTAGGAATGACAGAAGAAAATATCAGACTAAGAGACCATTCGCCAGAAGAATTATCACATTATAGTAATGGAACAACTGACATCGAATATGCTTTTCCATTTGGATGGGGAGAACTATGGGGAATTGCAGATAGAACCGACTTTGACTTAAAAAGTCATATGAGTGTTTCAAAAGAAGATTTTAATTATTTAGATCCAGAAACAGGAGAAAAATTTGTACCATATTGTATTGAACCATCAGTAGGAGCAGATAGAGTAACTTTAGCATTTTTATGTGATAGTTACGAAGAACAACAATTAGAAGAAGGAGACACAAGAACCGTATTACATTTGCATCCAGCATTAGCACCATATAAAGTAGCAGTACTACCATTATCTAAAAAATTATCAGAAAAAGCACAAGAGGTTTATGAAAAATTTTCTAAAAGATTTATGTGTGATTATGATGAAGCAGGAAGTATTGGAAAACGTTATAGAAGAGAAGATGAAATTGGTACACCATATTGTGTAACAGTTGATTTTGATACATTAGAAGATAATACTGTAACGATAAGAGATAGAGACACGATGGAACAAATTCGACTAAAAATTGATGAAGTAGCAGCTTGGGTAGAAGAAAAACTAGAATTTTAATTACCAATAAAAATCGTACTTTAGAAATTTTCTAAAGTACGATTCTATTTTTATAAATTTCTCTCATACAAATCTTTAATAAAAACATCTTTTTCTTCAAAATTATCAACAAAACCAACCTTAGCCATTTGCTCTTTTTCATTTAGTCCTTGTACCCAAACAGGTCTTTCATCATAATAAATATCAAACTTTTCATCATTATTTAAAATAGTATACATTCTTTCTAACTTCATAAAAAAACCTCCAATCATAGTATAATAAAAGTATATCCACAAAAAATAAAAATATAACAAGTTGACTTATCATTTTATTTACGATAAAATAAAAAAGATTTTAAAGACGGAGGAAAAAATTATGAAAATACAATATCAAGATAAAATAGTAGAACTTCAGGAAGAAACAACCATACAAGATGTATTAAAAGAAGAAATAGAAAAAAGTAAATATCCTGTTATAGGAGCTATTTTTAATAATGAATATGTAAATTTAGAATATCCAATCAAGCAAGATGGAGAAATAAAATTAATTGATATTTCATCAAAAGAAGGAACCAAAATATATCGAAGAACGATCATTTATATTTTAGGAAAAGCAGTAGAAGAGGTGTGTCCAGATAAAAAAATAATTGTAAACTATCAATTACCAAATTCAATGTTTTGCGAAATTGAAAATACAGAAATAACAGAAGAGTTAGTACAAAACTTAAATGACAAAATGCATAAAATCGTTGATAGAGACTTACCAATTAAACAAGTTGTTATGAATCGTGAGCAAGCAACTAAATTTTACCAAGAAAATGATATTTCTAAAGGAAGATTGCAATTAGACTTATCAGAAACTCAAGAAGTTTTTATGTATTATTGTGAAGACTATTATAATTATTGTTATGGAACCATTGCCAATCGAACAGGTGTGACAAAAGTATTTGAAATTGTAAAATATGATGATGGATTTTTAGTAAGATATCCAAGTTCTAGAAAACCAGAAGAATTACCAAATCTAGTACAAACTAAGAAATTAGCTTGGGCACTAGATGAATATGATGACATTCATAAAATATTAAATGTAAATACCATTTATAAACTAAATAAGGCAGTAGAAGAAAACAAAATCAAAGATATTATTATGTTAGATGAAGCACTACATGAAAAGAAGATTGCTAACATAGCAGACCAAATAGCTAAAAATAGAAATGTAAAAATGATATTGATTGCAGGACCATCTTCATCTGGAAAAACAACATTTGCCCAAAGATTAGGAATTCAATTAAGAATTAACCGAATTAAGCCAGTAACCATTTCAGTAGACAACTATTTTGTAGAAAGAAAAGACACACCAAGAGATGAAAATGGAGAATATGATTTTGAATGTATTGAGGCAATTGACTTAGAACTATTTAATGATCACTTAACGAAATTACTAAATGGAGAAGAAGTAGAAATGCCAGAATTTGATTTTCATGTAGGAACCAAAAGATACAATGGCAAAAAATTAAAATTAGAGCCAGACCAAGTATTAGTCATAGAAGGAATTCATTGTTTAAACGACAAATTAACCAGTAAAATTGCCAAAGAACAAAAGTACAAAATTTATATCAGTGCCTTAACCGTATTAAATATGGATCGATACAATAGAATATCAACAACTGACACACGACTAATCAGAAGAATTGTAAGAGACCATCAATTTAGAGGATATGATGCTAAACACACAATCGCAACATGGCACATGGTAAACAAAGGAGAAGAAACCAACATCTTCCCATATCAAGAAGAAGCAAACAGTATCTTTAACACATCCTTAATCTATGAATTAGGAGTATTAAAAGGAATGGCTATGCCAATATTAGAAGAAATCAAGCAAGAAGAACCAGAATATGCAGAAGCAAAAAGACTAATTAACATGCTAAAATATTTCAAAACCATACCAAAAGAACAAGTACCAACCAATTCACTACTAAAAGAATTTTTAGGAGGAGGCAACTTTGATTACTAATGTCGCATTGGGGACGTTTCTTTATGCGACATTTTGTCGCGTTGGGGACATATCTAAAAAGGAATAAGAAGTAGGAGAAGAGAATGAAAGCAAGAAATTTTATTGAAATTGATGAAGAATTTATATGTGAAAATTGCGGAAAAAAGGTTTCAAAGCTTGGCTATTCTTGTAGAAATCATTGTCCTTATTGTTTGCATTCGAAACATGTAGATAAAAATCCAGGAGATAGAGAAGAACTATGTCATGGAGATTTAGAGCCAATTAGTTTAGAAATTGATAGCAAAAAAGGATATGTAATTGTTTTTCGTTGCAAAAAGTGTGGAGCAATTCGAAAAAATAAAGCAGCTAAAGATGATAATATGGACTTGATAATTGATTTGAGTAGTAAGCAAATATAGAAAAAGAACTTAAAGGGAGAAAGCACCTTTTAAGTTTTTTTTTATAGCTAAGAAGAGATGATATGTCCCCAATGCGACAAAATGTCGCATAAAGAAACGTCCCCAGTGCGACATTAGATATCACGGTTTAAGTTTCCATTAGTGTATTCTTTTCCTTCTATGCGTTTTCCGGATTTTACAGTGGCGATGATATGGTTGATTTGTGAAATGTTTTCTTCTAAAATGTCGATTCTGGCATGATTGATTGAAAAGTCTTGGGAAGAAGTAGAGGTTATTTTGCTATTGAATAAAGTGGTAACGGTTTGGATATTGTCTGGGAGTATTGGAAAGTTCATGTTTAAGCGGTCTTTTAAATAATAGCTATGTTCATTTTGGCAACGAGCTTTGCAGTCAGGATAACATTTATCGGTTTCTCCAAGTAAACAATAATTCATGTTGATTAAAGGAATTCTTCCATAAACAATCATTTCTTTTTCTAAGTAATTATAATCACATAATGCTTGTGTGGTTTTTTTGTCTAATTCTGGAGAAAGTGTAAATCGGCTAATACCTAATTTTTTTAAGGAT
>CATOLW010000121.1 GCA_951800935.1 uncultured Clostridium sp. | reverse complement strand
TTTAGTTTATCATTTTTTAAATTAATGCTAATGGTGTTTCCATCTATAAGTTCAGTACGCAAAATCATTTCAGAAAGTTCATCGTCAATATATCTTTGAATAGCTCTTCTTAGTGGTCTTGCACCAAATTTAACATCGGTTCCTTTTTCTAAAATAAAGTTTTTTGCATTTTTGGTAATTTCAATTTGAATATCTTTTTCTTTTAGAGCAGTTATGGTATCTTTTAGCATTAAATCAACAATTTGTAATAATTGTTCTTGATTTAAAGAATCAAATGCTACAATTTCGTCAATACGATTTAAGAATTCAGGGCGAAATACATCCTTTAAGCTATCGATAATTTTATTTTTGCTAATGGTTTGCCCACCAAATCCAATAGAATTGGTATTTAAGTTAGAACCAGCATTAGAAGTCATAATGATAATGGTATTAGAAAAACTAACAGAATTTCCTTGACTATCTGTTAATTTTCCATCATCTAACACTTGAAGTAAGATATTAAATACATCTGGATGAGCTTTTTCAATTTCATCTAATAAAATAATAGAATAAGGTTTTCTTTTTACTTTATCAGTTAATTGACCAGCATCATCATAACCAACATATCCTGGAGGGGCACCGATTAGCTTAGAAGTAGAGTGACTTTCCATATATTCAGACATATCAACTCTAATGATGGCATCTTCACTTCCAAACATTTCAAAAGCAAGAGATTTGGCAAGTTCTGTTTTTCCAACACCAGTTGGACCAACAAAAATAAAAGATGGTGGTCTTTTTGTAGTTTGTAAACCAGCACGGTTTCTACGAATAGCTCTGGCAACACTACTAACAGCTTCTTCTTGACCAATAATTCTTTTATGAAGATTGGTTTCTAGGTTTAATAATTTCTTTGTTTCTGCTTCTGTAATTTTTTTAACTGGTATTTTTGTCCAACTTTCAATTACATTAGCAATGTCTTGAATCGTAATTTGTTTTAGTTTCATTTTGCTATTTAATTTATCAATTTCTTCTATTAATTGACATTCACGTGTTTTTAAGTCAGCTGCTCGTTGATAATCTTCGGTTGAGTCAGCAGCAACTACTTCTTCTTTTTCTGTTTGTACTTGGCTTAGTTCTTGTTTTAACATTTCTAATTGATAAAGTTCTTTGTTTTCCAAATTGATTCGAGAGCATGCTTCATCTAAAATATCAATTGCTTTATCAGGTAAAAATCTATCATGAATGTACTTTTCAGACATGATAACAACTTGCTTGATAACATCAGAAGAGATTTTTACTTTGTGATATTCTTCATAATATTTTTTGATTCCTTCTAAGATGCCAATCGAATCGTCAATATTTGGTTCTTCTACTAATACTTGTTGGAATCTTCTTTCTAAGGCAGAGTCTTTTTCGATGTATTTTCGATATTCTTTTAAAGTGGTGGTTCCAATTAATTGAATTTCACCATTTGATAGAGCTGGCTTTAAGATGTTAGCAGCATTCATAGAGTGTTCGCCATCACCAGCACCAATAATGTTATGGATTTCATCAATAACTAAAATAATATTTCCATATTCTTTACATTCATCGATGATTCCTTTCATTCTAGATTCAAATTGTCCTCTAAATTGAGTACCTGCAATAACAGCTGTCATATCTAATAAATAAACTTCTTTGTTTAAAAGTTTAGCAGGTACATTTTGGTTGGCAATTTTAATGGCCAATCCTTGTGCAATAGCAGTTTTTCCAACACCTGGTTCACCGATTAAACAAGGATTATTTTTAGAACGCCTATTTAAAATTTGAATAATTCTTTGAATTTCTTTATCTCTACCTATTATGATATCGATTTCGTTATTTTTGGCTTTAGTTGTTAGGTTAGTTCCATAAGTATCTAAGAATTTTTTCTTTTTATTTTGTTTGGTTACTTTCTTTTTTTCTACTTTTACTTTTTTTCTGCCACCAATTGGTTCTTCTAAGTCTTCTTTACGATTGCTTCCATGTAGCATGTTAGAAAAAATAGAACCAAGAGGAATGGCAGCACCTGCTATTTTAGGAGCGTTTTCATCACTATTTGGGTCTGTATTTTCAAAAGTGATAGCTCCTTCAATATTTTCAATGTCTTCTAAATTAATGTTTTCTGCTAAGTCTTTGAAAATACTTTCGAATTGTTTTGTCATATCACTTAGGTTAACGGTATCTTTAGCTAGAATATCGTTTTGTTTGGCTAATACTTCATTAGGGTTGATTCCTTTTTTCTTAGCACAGTCATAACAGTAGCCTTCCATGTTTTCTTTTCCGTTTTCTATTTTTTTATAAAAAAGTATGGCTGGGTTTTGATTACATTCTGAACATATCATACGTTTTTAATTCCTCATTTCTATTTAAATTTAATCTATAATATCATACCGCAAAATCAAGAAATAGTCAATATTTAAGGAAGTTTTTGGTAAAAAATTACAAAACTTATGTGAATATGAAGCAATATTAAAATAATTTAGCATAAAGATAGATAAAAATAAGATACTACTATATAGAAGTTTATTAAATCTCATAGAGTTTTTTAGGAAAAAATATTAAAATAGAAAGATAAATCAAAAAGAAGTAGAATTATATGAAATTGAAAAAAATAGTAATCATTCTCCAAATGAAATAATCATATTAAAAAAATACGAAGATAATGAGAAAAACATATATGAGTTACAAACAAATTTTGCACAAAATAGTAAAGAAGAAGAATGAAAATACTTATATGATTTAATCGGAAAATATAAAGAAAGATAAATTACAATTTTGAGGAGAAATAGAAATGTTAGAAATAAGGCAAGAAACTAAAAAAGACTATGAAGAAGTATATAATGTAGTAAAAACAGCATTTAAAACAGCAGAACATAGTGATGGAAACGAACAAGATTTAGTAGTAGCATTAAGAAATAGCAATAATTTTATACCACAATTATCATTAGTTGCAACTCAAGACAGTAAAATAGTTGGATATATTTTATTTACAAAAATTAAAATAGGAGAATATGAAGAATTAGCATTAGCACCACTTGGAATATTACCAGAATATCAGAAACAAGGAATAGGTAAAAAGCTAATAGAAAAAGGACACAAAAAAGCAAAAGAATTAGGTTATCATTATTCTATTGTTTTGGGTAGTGAAACTTATTATTCTAAAAGTGGATATTCTCCAGCAATAAATTATGGAATAAAAGCACCATTTGAAGTACCAAACGAAAACTTTATGGCAATAAAATTAGAAAATACAGAGAAAGAAATAATTGGTATAGTAGAATATGCAAAAGAATTTGGAATATAACTACAAATTGAAGGTTCTTCAACTAGAACTTTAAATTACTATAAAGATAATATAACCAAAATGCTAGATACAATAAATCTTCCAATAAACGAAATTACTACTGAAATATTAAGAAACTATTTAGCAGATTATAAAAGTAATTCAAATGCAGGTATGGTAACAATAGACAATATAAGAAGAACATTATCAAGTTTCTTTGCTTGGTTGGAAAATGAAGATTATATTGTTAAAAGTCCAGTTAGAAGGATTCATAAAGTAAAAGCAACTAAAAAAGTTAAAGAAACACTTACAGATGAGAATTTAGAAAAGTTACGAGATACTTGCTCAAATGTAAGAGATTTAGCAATACTAG
This sequence comes from uncultured Clostridium sp., assembly GCA_951800935.1. The sequence goes on along the minus strand of CATOLW010000121.1, from coordinate 1,074 downwards.
AACTATTAATTTCAACTGGCATGAGGGTGGGAGAACTTACTAGATTAAACATATCAGACATGAATTTTCAAGAAAGAAGTTGTATTGTTTTAGGAAAAGGAAACTCTGAAAGAGAAGTGTACTTTAGTGCAAAAAGTAAAATGTATATAAAGAAATATTTGGAGACAAGAACAGATAACAACGAAGCATTATTTGTATCACTTATAAGACCTTATAACAGATTAGGAATATGCAATGGTAAATCAAAATAATGTAAAAAATTCACATAGAAAATATATTACATAAATTTAACTAAAAATATTGACACATCAATTATTCTATTATAAAATACAAACAACAGTTCTGAAATAAAAATATGAGGTGATTAGTATTGAACAGTATAGAAAATTTAAAAGATTTAATAATATACCAAAGTCAAAATAACGAAAATATATCTGTTGAAGTTTTATATAATGAAGAAAATTTTTGGTTAACTCAAAAGTCAATGTCAAAATTATTTAATGTGGTAGAAAATAATATAACATATCATTTACAAAATATATTTAAAACAAGAGAATTAGAGCAAGATTCAGTTACTCAAAAAATTAGAGTAACTGCTTCAGATGGGAAAAAATATAATACAAATTTTTACAGTTTAGATGCAATTATAGCAGTTGGTTATAGAGTAAATTCAAAAGAAGCAACTGATTTTAGAATATGGGCAACAAAAACATTGAAAGAGTATATAAAAAAAGGGTTTGTTGTTAATAGTGAAATGCTAAAAAATGGACCTAAATTTGGAAAAGATTACTTTGATGAATTATTAGTTAAGATAAAGGAAATTAGAGCAAGTGAAAGAAGATTTTATCAAAAGATAACTGATATATACAAAGAGTGTAGTTTTGATTATGATAAAAATAGTGAAACGACACAAGAATTTTATAAAAATGTTCAAAATAAGTTGCATTTTGCTATTACTGGCATGACAGCACCAGAAATAATTTATAATAGAGTAGACAGTAAAAAGGAAAATATGGGATTAAAAACGTGGAAAAATGCACCAGATGGTAAAATACTTGAAACAGATGTAACTAT
>CATOLW010000120.1 GCA_951800935.1 uncultured Clostridium sp. | reverse complement strand
CTGAGTACACATTGGTCTTGATTCCTTCTTTTTTATTTACAAATTTTTGTACAAATGGTTTGGTAACAAAAATTAAGATGGTTGATGATAAAATAAATACAGAGGTTTGAATGATTAAATTAGTGGTAAAAAAGCTAACGATCATAGCCAATAACGATCCAATTGCAAACCAAAAAATCAAAAATCCTACTGTCATAATTTCTATAATTAAGCAAACTCCTGCAAGGATTAACCATATTTGCCACATATTAATTTCCTCCTTTTATACCAACTGTTACTATTATAGCATATTTTTGGAAAAAAAGAAATAGTTTTATGTAAAATTATACGGATTTTACTATACTTTTATAGAAAACTTAAAAATAGAAAAAGTTTTAAGATAAAAATGTAACGTTTATGTTCTTTTATGAAAACTATCGTTCATTAAAAAATATTAATTCATTGAAAATTAGTTGCTTTTTTATTATAATGCAAATAAAAAAATAGGGAATATTAAAATAAAAGGAGAAAATAATGATAAGTAAGGATAAAAAGACAAGAAAAAATAGCCAAGGAATTACCCTAATTGCATTAGTAATTACAATTTTGTTCTCTTATGACGAAAAATAAAATGTAGTAATAGCAAAGGTTTCCTCCTACAAACAATTTAGTAATTTATAAATTTTCACATATTTGAAAGATGAATTGTAAAAAATAATAATGCAAATTCATCTTTTTTGATTTTATAATAATAGAAAATTTTAAAACTATAAAATAGAAAATGGAGGATTTGAAGAAATGGAAAATAAAGAATTAAAAGAAAGTTATATTGATGAAAGAACAGGAATTGAATATAGATTAGTTGGAGATTATTATTTACCCAATATTGCATTACCTAAATCAAGAAGAACAGGAAATATAGGAAAATATGGAAGATTAAGACTAAAATATTTAGAAGAACATCATAGAGCAGAAGTTATGCTAATGAGAGTTAATAATGAATTAACAAATCATTTATTAGATATAGAAGATGAATGTAAGTCAAGAGTTGGACAATTAGTAAAGCAAATGGCAGAAAAAGAGAATATTACAGAAGAATTGAAAGCTAATAATCAAATGTTGTGGGTACAAAGTATGAATAATATCAAGAATCGTGCTGAAGAAATTGCATATAATGAAATAATTTACAAATAAAGTAAAATTTCTTTTTGATTTTTAATGAAATTTGAAAAAATAAATGATATAATGCTTTTAATAGTAACATTATTTAATTTTGCAGACACTGTCTGCAAAATTAGAAAGAAGGTAGAAATGGAAAATGAAATAGATATAAGTAAATATAAACAAATTTTTGAAAATATAAAACAAGAAGTATTAAAATCACAATACAAAGCAATGCAAGCAGTAAATACAGAAATGATATATATGTATTGGAACATTGGAAAAATCATATCAGAAAATATTGAATGGGGAAATAAGTTTGTAGATAATCTTTCTATTGATTTGAAAAATGAGTTTCCAACTATTCAAGGTTTTTCAGTTAGAAATTTGAGAAATATGAGAAAATTTTACGAAGAATATCCTAGAATTGAAATTTTGCAAACACTGTCTGCAAAATTGACTTGGTCTCATAATATTTTGTTGATAAACAAAGTTAAAGATATGGAAATTAGAAAATGGTATATGAAGGAAACAATAAAAAATGGTTGGTCACATGATGTTTTAGCAGACCAAATAAAATATAAATTATTTGAGAGACAAGCAATAGCAGAGAAAGTAACAAATTTTGAAAATACATTACCAGATGTTCAAAGTGATTTAGCTTTGCAAACAATGAAAGATCCATATATATTCGATTTTATTGTTTTAAAAGGACAAGTAAAAGAAAAACAAATAGAAGATGCTATGATTGAAAAAATAAAAAATGTATTGATTGAACTAGGAAATGGGTTTGCATTTGTAGGAAATCAATATAAGATAACAGTAAGTGATACAGACTACTTTATAGACCTATTGTTTTATCATTTAGAATTAAGGTGCTATGTAGTAGTAGAATTAAAAGCTAGAAAATTTAAGCCAACCGATGTAGGACAATTAAACTTTTATTTATCAGCAATAGATGATATGTTAAGAAAAGAAGGAGATAATCCAACAATAGGAATATTGCTATGTAAGGAAAAAGATAAGTTAACAGCAGAATATGCTTTAAAAGATATAAACAAACCTGTTGGAGTTAGTGAATACAAACTTTTACAAGATATACCAGAATATTTACAATCACAATTACCAAAAGCAGAAGATATTGAATTGCATATTAAAGACATTGAAGAAATAGAAAAACATCAAGATAGTGAAGAATAGAAAGTCTTAAATTTTGTCGACACTGTCGGCAAAATTTGAAAGAGCATAAAGCTTTAGATTTAGAAATAAGTCTAAGGCTTATTTTTATGGAAATTTTTTGCCTACATTAGAAAAAATGTAAAATTACTCTACTAATAATTTAAAATGGCTAGAAATTGAAAATAAAAAGAATAAACGAAAGAAGGTGAGGCAATGTCTAGTTTAAATTTAAAAGGTATATGGATACCAATAGAAATATTAACAGATGACAAGTTAAGTGATAAAGAAAAAATTATATATGCAATAATCATTTATTTAAGCAAAGAAAACCAATATTGTTTTCTAACAAATAAAACAATTAGTGAATTATTAAATATATCAGTAACACAAGTATCAAACTTGATAAATTCATTAAAGTCAAAAGAATATATTGACACAGAATTAATTTACAAAGAAAACACAAAACAGGTGGAAATGAGAAAACTAATACCAATAAAAAACAAATATACCTATTTAAGAAAAGTTAAATACCCTCCCCAAGAAAACTTTAATACCCCTATTAAAGAAAACTTTAAGGATAATAAATATAATAATAAAATAAATAATAAATATAATGGCAACAATAAAATTTATAAAAAGAATATGGCTAACTTTGAACAACGAAAATATGATGACATTGACCTTACTAGATTATATGCAAATGCAGATGCTTTTATATAATGCGGAACATTTGCATATAGAAGAACAGCTACTAGAGTAGAAAACTACTTTGGTGGCTGTTCTTTTTCGTTAAAGTTGCTAAAGGGCAACTTTGGCGAAAACATAAAAAATACGAATAAGTATTTTTTATGAAATGGGGTGTGGGGAAATGTAATTTCCCTGCCATACAGTCAAACTTGTTTGACTAGTATGTTAGACAAATAAATTTATCTTGAGCAAGAAAGGAGCATTGGAGAATATGAGCTACGCAATAATAAGAAATGATAAACTAACGAGAGTGGATGCACAAGGGTCATACATTCACAATGATAGAAGGTCAAAAGGACATTCTAATAAAGATATCGATCCATCAAGAACACATCTAAACTTTTATTGTAAGAAAAACGAATTAACATATATAAAAGAATTTGATAGAATGAAAAAGGAATACGATTTAAAAGGTAATATTAGAAGTAATAGCATTATAATGTGTGAAATGATGATTACATCTGATAATGAGTTCTTTGATAAAATAGGAATAGAAGAAACAAAGAGGTATTTTAGAGAAAGTTATAAATTTGTCTGTAACTATAAAAATCTTGGAGAGAGAAATATAGTTTCAGCAGCAGTACATTTAGATGAAACAACACCACATATGCACTTGGTATATATACCTGTAGTTAAAACAAAAGACAAAGAGGGAAATACAATAGATAAAATATGTGCAAGAGATTTTTGGAGAGGTAGAAATAGTTATAGAGAGTTACAAAATGATTTCCATGCATATGTAACATCAAAAGGTTTTGATTTAGAAAGAGGACTGCCAGTTGAAGAAACAGGAGCAAAACATCAAAAAATAGAAGATTTAAAGAAAATAACTAATTTTGAAAACACTAAAAAGATACTAGATAATATAAAACTAGAATTACCAGAAGTTCCAGACATAAACGATATAAAGCTTTTACAATTGAATAAAGCAAAAGTTGAAAACGATATAATAAAGCCTAAAGACGATTTGATTAATGAATTATATAATGATAATAAGGCTTTACACCAAGAATTATCAAAACAAGTAAAGATTGTTAATGAGGCAGAAAAATATCAAAAAGAAAGAGATAAGATACTAGCAGAAAATAAGGCTTTAAACAATAAAGTTAAAGATTTAGAATTTGAATATAATAATAGGAAAAATGAATTAGAAGCTGAATATAAAAATAAAGAATTTGATATTGAATGGAAATATAAAAGCAAAATTAAAGGTTTAGAAAAAGAGAACCATAGACTAAACAAAATTATTGATAAATTCTATGAAACTATCGATAAATTCATACATTGGATTTGTAAAAAGTTTGATATGGGAGCAGAAGATAACTTAATTAGAGATTTTCAAAAGGAAACAAATAGCTTTTTAGATGCAGAAAAACAACTTAAACACGAAGAAAGAGAAAAAGAATGGGATTTAGAAAGATAGAGCTTGTCTTAAAGCTCTATCTTAAAAAATATATATAAATTTACATATCTTCAAAGTTAATCAAAATCTACTAATTTCTTTATCTCATCAAAAGGTATATCTAAAACAATAGATAAAGCAATTAGTTCAAAATCCTTAACGATTATTTTGCCATTTTCTATTTTATAAATTTCAAATCTATCAAGTTCAACACCAAGCAATTCTAATTTTTGAGATAAACCGAGTTTTAGTATAATTTTTCTTTTCTT
>CATOLW010000119.1 GCA_951800935.1 uncultured Clostridium sp. | reverse complement strand
TAACAAATGGGGAATTAAACAAAATAAATGGAAAAAAGAATTTGTTTATGAAATAGAAAAAGAAGACAAAAGGCAAAAAATTGAACGATATAACGAAGTAAGAAAACAAATTGTAGAGCCACTTTTAGAATTGAAAGAAAAGATGAACCAAAATAAAACCGTAAAAAACATGACCAAATGTTTATATGAGTTTTTACAAAAACAAAACATAGAAGAAAAAATAACACGGAAAAATACGGAGAATTAGAAGAAAAGGCACTGATTGATTTAGCCAATGAATATGTAGCTAGTTACAAGATCATATTAGACTTATTAGATGAAATGGTTTTAGTATTTGGGGATGATAAAACTACGATTGACCAATATAGTAGACGATTGCGAGTTGGGCTAAAAAATAGCGAATTAGCAAAAATTCCAGCAACACAAGACCAAGTAACATTTGGAGATATAGATAGGTCAAGAAGTCATAAAGTAAAAGCGGTATTTATTATTGGACTAAACGATGGAAGTTTTCCAAGTGTCAACAAAGAGGAAGGATTTTTAGATGATAACGACCGAGAAAGACTAAAAAAGGATGGAATGGAACTTGCTAAAGGCACAATGGAACGATTATATGAAGACAATTTTAATATTTACAAAGCTTTTACAACAGCAGAAAATAGTATATATCTATCTTATACTTCATCAGATAAAGAAGGAAAATCATTAAGACCATCAATATTAATCCATAAAATAAAGAAACTATATCCTAATTTACAAGAAAAAAGTGATATGATTAAAAAACAGGATGAAATTATAAATAATGAACTAGTAGTGTATGAAGAATTATTAGAAAATATAGCAAAATTAAAAGATAAAGAGCAAATTTTGGCAATTTGGTATCAAATTTATCAATATTATAAGGAAAAAACAAGCTGGCAAGAAAAATTGCAAAACGATTTGCAAGGACTTTTCTTTACCAATTTGCCACAACCAATTCAAAAAGAGAATATTGATAAGCTTTATGGAAATACATTAAATACAAGTGTATCTCGATTAGAAAAATACAGAAGTTGTCCATTTTCTTATTATTTGCAATATGGATTAAAATTAAAAGAAAATGAAGATTTAAAAATACATACCTTTGAAACAGGATCATTTATGCATGAAACTATTGACGAGTTTTTTGAAGAAGTAAGAGAAAAAGGAATAGCTTTAGCTCAAATGGAAGAAGATAGAATTTATCAAATTGTATCAGAAATTATTGATAAAAATTTAAGCTTAAGCAAAAATTTTATTTTTACTTCAACAGCTAAATATAAAGCTTTAGTAAAAAGATTAAAAAGAATCGTAAGCAAAGCTTTAAAATATATTATATTAACCTTGATACACAGTGACTTTTCGATAGAAGGAACAGAAATTGAATTTAGTAAAAAAAGAAAATACAAACCAATCATATTAAGTTTAGAAGATGGAAAAAGAGTTGAAATTACAGGAAAAATAGACAGAATTGATACAGCTAAACGGAGAAGACGGAAGATACCTAAGAATTATTGATTACAAATCTTCTAGTAAAAACATAGACTTAAACGAAGTATATGCAGGATTACAAATTCAATTATTAACTTATTTGGATAGTGTTTGCAAAGAAGAAGACATCATGCCAGCAGGAGTATTTTATTTTTCTTTATTAGAGCAAATGATAAAAGCAGATAAAAAAATAACCGAAGAAGAAATTGAACAACTTATCCAAAAGAATTTTAAAATGAAAGGGCTAATCTTAGCAGATGTCAAAATCATTAAAATGAATGATAACACCTTAAATACAGGAACTTCAAAACTAGTACCAGCAGCCATTACAGCTTCTGGAACTGTCAACGAAAAATGGACTAATGGTATAACAAAAGAAGAATTTAAAATCTTACAAGACTACATAGATCATACCATTAAACAAATTGCAAAAGAAATTCTAAATGGGAAAATTGACTTAAAACCATACAACAAAGATGGAAAAACACCATGCCAGTACTGTCAATACAAAACAGTATGCGGATTTAACACCAAACAAAATAACAACACTTATAATTATATTAACAAAAAATCAAAAGATGATATCATAAGAAAAATGAAAGAGGGATTAGGGGACGTTCCTTAAAATCCCACTTTTAGGGACAAGGGGACACTCTTTGAAAGTTGTTATATGAAAGGACTGCCCACAAATCTCTCCAATAGGGATTTTAAGGAACGTCTTTCAATTACTCCCCTTAAGGAAAAGGAGAAACGAATGGAAGAAACAAACAAAGTACAAATGAGAAAACGAAATATGAAGCTATTTCCAACCTATAAAAAAATTTCATGGGACTATTTATTTTATTACACAATAGATTTTCTATTTTTAACACAAGTGAAGAACATTAGTGCTGCCAATGTAGTACTGTTATCTTCGATAAAAGCATTATGTGGCATATTTATACAAATACCAGCTAATATTATTGTGGATTTTTTAGGAAGAAAAAATAGTGTCATTTTAGGAAATATATTAAATTGTTTATATTTAGTAATATTTATGATGAGTGGAAGTTTGTTTGACTTAATAATAGCCAAATTTATTTCATCATTAGCATGTTCCATCAAAGACATTGCAGAGCCTAGCTTATTAAATGCGTCAATTCCACCTTCAAGATATAAAAGTAATATATTTGCTAAAATAAATGCAAAAGGGACATCACGGATATTTTATTTTAAGTTCTATTACAAAAATAAAACCAATGTTAAAAAGCAATTAAGTGATATTGAAGAAGGTTTCAAATATGTCTTAAAATCAGAAAGATTGAAAGCTTTAATAATAGCAGCTTCACTAATAGCAAGTTTACTTAGCATATTAGTAAACTATCGAACGAGTCTTTTACAAGACATAAAAATGCCGGCTTCTTTTATGGGAATTATATCAGCATTATTGAGTTTTTCATCTGCTTATGCTTGCAAAAAACAAAACGATTTTCATAATCGATATAGAAATAAGTCAATTATCATTATGGCCTTAATGATTTCAGTTAGCACAATACTAGCAGGAATAATAGCTCTTAAAGCAGAAGGATCTACGATATTAATCATGATCATTATAGCCTTATATTTATTTACGAAATATGCACATGGTATGTTTTATGCAATTATTGATAGATATTTTAGAAACTTTACGAATAAGAATATAGATACTAAGGTATTTGCTACCAAGAATTTATTTGTCAATACGGTTTCTGCTGTTATGGGAATACTTGCTTCCTTTTTATTAGACAAAATGCAAACAGCATATTGTATGATAGTGATAGGAGTAGCCTTTACCATACTATACATATTAATGGGAACATATATGAAAACAAGAGTTGGATTAAAACCAGAACAATATTCAAAAGAAGAAAGAAAATATGATGAATTAAAAGAGGGATTGGGGGACGTTCCTCAATCCCAAAAGAAAACAGGAGAAATTAATGGAAGAAATGAATAAAGTACAAATGAGAAAACGAAATATGAAACTATTTCCTGCCTATAAAGCATTAAGCTGGGACTATATATTTTTTTATACAATTAACTTTTTATTTTTAACACAAGTAAAAAATATAGACCCAGCAGATATTGTGCTAATTGATTCTTTTTACTACTTATTTAATATGTTTTCACAGATACCTGCAACTTTTATTATTGAGTTTTTAGGAAGGAAAAATAGTATTATTTTAGGAAATATTTTAAGTTGCATTTACATGGTAGTTATCATATTTAGCAATCATCTATTTTATTTAGTAATTGCTGAAATGCTAAGTGCCACTTCATTTGCCATTAAAGAAAGTGCAGAACCAAGTTTGTTGAATGAATCGATCCCCACAAGTAAATTTAAAAGTAAAATTTTTGCAAAAATAAGTCAAAAAGGAGCATCTAGATACTATATTATAAATGCTGTATCTACGATCATAGCTGGTGTTTTATATGAAGTAAATCCATACATACCAATTCTTTTATCACTTTCTATTTTAATCATAACAACGATAATGGCAATTCTTTTTATCGATCCTATAAAAAAGAATAACAAAAAGAAAATACAAAGTGTAGGACAATTCAAAGAATTAGGAGAATCTTTTAAATTTGTATTAAAATCAGAAAGAGTAAAAAGTCTCATCCTTTTTGCGGCAGTTATGAAAGGAATAACAAGTATATTGTCGAATTATGAAATTAGTATGATGGAGGATTTAAAAATATCAGTAAGCTTTTTAGGAATTTTATTTGCTATACTAGGAATTGTTGCTGGAATAGCAACTAAAAAACAAGAAAAATTGCATAATAAATTAAGAAATAAAACATTATCTACCTTAGGAATTTTAGTTGCAGCAACTTGTATTTTTTCTGGAGTCTTTGGAGTTTTATCAGAACAATATAGAATAGCAATCATTCTAATTATTGGGTTATATAGTATGAAGTATATTTTTGTGGCGATGTATGACCCATTAATTGAAAAATATTTAAGTAATTTTACAAATGAAGAAATTGATACAAAGATTTTTACCGCTAATAATTTCCTAAAAGGAATAGCAGGAGCGTTATCTGGAATTTTAGCAGCCTTTTTATTAGACCGAATGGAAACAGCTTATTGTATGATTATAGTTGGAATTATCTTTGGTATTTTAATGTTATTAGTAAACAGATTTATGAAAACAAGAGTAGGACTAAAACCAGAAGAATATTCTAAAGAAGAAGTAAAATATGATAAAATAAAAGAAATTGTTTAATCA
>CATOLW010000118.1 GCA_951800935.1 uncultured Clostridium sp. | reverse complement strand
TTTGATAATTGTAAAATAACAGGGGGGAATTTTATAGAAGCAAAACTTTATCAAGTATCTTTTCTAGAATCAAATGCTAATTACATAAATCTTACCGATGCTAGTATGGAAAATGTTTTGTTTCGAGATACTATGCTAAGAAATAGTTTTTTTCAAGAAAATAAGTTGAAAAATATTGCTTTTGAAAGAGCAGATTTACGCGAAGCACAATTTTTTAAAACAAGCTTAAAAGATATTGATTTATCTGAAAGTCAGATAGAAGGGATTGCAGTATCATTAGAAGATATCAAAGGAGCTAGTATCGATATGTTACAACTACCAAGTTTAGCTTATTTGTTAGGAACTAAAATTAAGTAAAGGAGTTTTTTTATGACAGAAAAAGAAATTAATATCAAAAGTACAGATGATATAATGTTGAATGCACTATTATCAGAAGTATCAAAAGAAAAAAAAATAGTTATCTTATGTCATGGTATTAATTCCAATAAAAATGAATGTGAAATGTTTATCAATCTAACAAGCAAATTAAGAGAAAATAAAATAAATTCATTAAGATTTGATTTTCGTACACATGGAAAAAGTACAGGAAATGATTTTGAAATGACACCAACAAAAGAAGTAGAAGACATAGAAAGTGTGTTAAACTATGGCATAGATTTAGGCTATCAAAAAATTATAATATTAGGAGCTAGCTTTGGAGCAAGTATTGTTTCTCTATTAGATTACAACCGTTATGAAGAAGTAGAAGCAATCATAAATTGGTATGGGGCAATTGATTATTTAAACTCAAGCGTAAATTATTGGAGTAAAGAAAATAGAAAAATAGCAAATGAGAAAGGGTATGTAGAAATAAAAAGTGAACGAACAGGTAGAAGACGAAAAATAGGAAAAAACTGTATGGATGAAATTTATTCTTTGAAACCTTATGAAGTTTTAAGTAAAATAGAGCTACCAATTTTATTTGTTCATGGATTAGAGGACAAAATGGTGCCTTATCAAATCTCATTAAAAGCCAGTAAAAAATGCAAGAATGCTACCATAGAATTAATAGAAAATGCTGGACATGGATTCCTAGAAACAAATGAAACCAAAGAAAAAGCAATAAAGGTAACAATAGATTTTATAAAACATATTTTTAAAGGAGATAAAAATGAATCAAGTAAACTGGACTAAAGAGCAGCAAGATGCTATCTACGAAAAAGGTTCTAACATACTAGTAGCTGCTGCTGCTGGAAGTGGAAAAACAGCTGTACTAGTAGAAAGAATTATAAACAAGATAATTCAAGATAAAGTTGACATTGACAAACTATTAGTAGTAACATTTACAAACAGTGCAGCAGCTGAAATGAGAGAAAGAGTTTTAAATGCCATCTATAAAAAAATAGAAGAAAATCCAGAAGACCAAAACTTACAAAGACAAATAACTTTACTAAACAAAGCAAGTATATGCACCATTGATTCTTTTTGTCTAGAAGTAGTAAGAAACAACTTTTATGAATTAGAAGATGTATCGCCAAACTTTAGAATAGCAGATACCACAGAAATAGAATTATTAAAACAAGAAGTCATTGAAGATATATTTGAGGAAAAGTACGAAACAGAAGATCAAGATTTTGCCAAATTGATTAATGTATATACAAGTTATCGAGATGACACACCATTAAAAGATTTAGTATTAAAAATTGATTCCTACATACAAAGTAATCCATTTCCACAAAAATGGTTAGAAGAAAAAATTGAAATGTTCAATCTACAAGATAAGTTAGAAGAAGATTTTAGTAAAACACCATGGGGAAATATTTTACTAGAAGAAGTAAAAGAAGAAGTATTAGATGACATTACTATGTTAGAAAAAATAGAAGGAGAGCTATCTTACGAACCAGATTTAGAAAAATTTTATCAAACCATAAGAAGTGATATTGAACAATTAGAAAATCTAAAAAACAATTTGAATAATTGGGATAAAGCTTATCAGACAGCTTTGACATTAACATTTGTAACATGGCCAAGGCAAAAAATAGAATCAGATAGAAAAGATAGAGCAAAAGATACAAGAGATGAAGTAAAGAAAAAATTAATAAAAATATTAGACAAAATACTAATTTGTAATTCCAAAGAAGCCAATCAAGATATCTATGACATGTATTCTATTTTGAAAAAGTTGCAGAACTTAATTCTTATTTTTGAAAAGGAATTTGAAAAACGAAAAAGAGAAAAAAATATTGCAGATTTTAGTGATGTAGAACACTTTGCTTTAAATATTTTATTGAATACAAAAGAAGTAGCAAAAAAATACCAAGATAAATTTCAAGAAATTGCGATTGACGAGTATCAAGACAGTAACTTAGTGCAAGAATACATATTGACAGCGATATCGAAAAACAACAATATTTTCATGGTAGGAGATGTAAAGCAAAGTATCTATAAATTTAGACAAGCCATGCCAGAATTATTCTTAAACAAATATGAAACTTATCATAAAAAAGAAGAAAGAAAAGCAGAAGAAGACTTAAAGATACAACTATTTAAAAACTTTAGAAGCAAGAAAAATGTATTAACATTTACCAATTTAATATTTGAAGACATTATGAGTAAAGACTTAGGAGATATAGACTACAACCAAGAAGAATTTTTAAATTTAGGTGCAAATTATCGGAGAAAGTGGGCAAAACGAGAAAATTGAAATCCATGTAATTGACCCGATTACTGAAGAAGATACTAAAGATGAAGAAGAAGAAATTTTAGAAGAAAATATAGCAGAGGTAGAATTAGAAGCAAAGTTTGTAGCCAATAAAATAAAAAAACTAATGGAAAACAAATTTCAAGTATGGGATAAAAAACAAGAACAATATCGTGATATTCAATACAAAGATATTGTAGTTTTATTAAGAAGTACGGCTAATATCGCACCAATTTATGAACAAGAAATAACAAATTTGCAAATGCCAGTATTTTCAGACAGTTCTCAAGAATATTTGGAATCAATTGAAATTCAAACCATTATGAGTTTACTAAAAATTATTGATAATCCGATTCAAGATATTCCACTAGTAACAGTTATGAGATCCAATATTGGAAAATTTACAGATGATGAGTTAATTCAGATTCGTTTAGCGGACAAACAAGACAACTTCTATACTTGTTTGCAAAAAGCTAAACTTTGTGTAGAAAAAGAATTAAGACAAAAAATAGAAAACTTTTTAGCAGCTTTAAATCAATGGAGAAAAGAGCAAGAATATTTGGCTTTAGATGAATTGATCTGGAAAATATATGAAGATACTGGCTATTATCATTATGTAGGGTTAATGACAAATGGACTATTTCGACAAGCTAATTTAAAAATGTTATTTGAAAGAGCAAAGCAATACGAAACAGCAAGCTTTAAAGGGCTATATAATTTTATTCATTTTATTGAAAAACTAAGGCTAAATAGTGGTGACATGGGAGCAGCCAAAATTATTGGAGAAAATGATAATGTAGTTAGAATTATGAGTATTCACAAAAGTAAAGGACTTGAATTTCCAGTAGTTTTTTTAGTAAGTACAGGAAAACAAATTAATTTAATGGATTTGAATCAAAATATATTATTACATCAAAAATTAGGAATTGGTGTAAAATATATTGACTATGAAAAACAAGTTCAGTATGATACACTAAGCAAAGCTGCCATTCGAAATAAAACTTTAGTAGAAACACTATCAGAAGAAATGCGAATATTATATGTTGCTTTAACAAGAGCAAAAGAGAAATTAATCATAACAGGGATAAAAAAAGAATATGAAAAACAAAAAGAGAAATTATTACAACAAATAGAAAGATACCAAAAACAAGATAAAAAAATCAATCCAATTTTAGTAAAAAAATATAGGAAATACATTGACTGGATATTGCTAGTGTATTATTATGAATTAAATAAGCTAGAAGAAATAGTGGAACTAAAAAAATACAAGAAAAAGGAAGTAATTGATTTTTGTCAAAAAACAGAGATAGAAGAAATTGATATTCTAGAAACTCTAGAAAAGCAAGAATTAAAAAAAGAAGTAATAGAAAAAATAAAGGAAGTTTTAAATACCAAATATCCATATGAATTAGCTACTAAAATTCCAACAAAATCATCAGTTACCAGACTAAAGAAAGGAAATGATGAAAGACTTGAACTGAATTTTGGTGTACCTAAGTTTATGCGGAAAAGAAGACACTAAACTTACAGGAGCACAAAAAGGAACATTACTTCATTTGTGTATGCAAAAGTTAGAAGAAAAGAAAGAATATGATGTAAAAGCAATTGGAGAATTGATAAAAGAGTTACAAAAAAAAGAAATTATAACGAAAAAAGAAGCAGAAAATATCAATGCCAAAGCAATTCTAAAATTTACAGAATCTAGGATCTGGAAAGAGATGAAACAAGCAAAACAAATTCAAAAAGAAAAGCCATTTTATATGACAATACCTGCCAAAGAGATTTATCAAGAAGAGGTAGAAGAAGACATATTAGTGCAAGGAATTATCGATTTATACTATATCAATCAAAAAGATGAAGTGGTACTAGTTGATTACAAAACAGACTTTGTAGAAACAGAAGAAGAATTGATTAATAAGTACAAAAAGCAACTAAGGTTATACCAAATGGCATTAGAAGAAGCTTTGGGTCAGAAGGTCAAAAATGTGTTTATTTATTCAACTTTTTTTATTTGAGATCAAAATGAGTAGGGAACTGCCTTTCTGAAGCAAACTTCTATTCTATTCCCTTGACTCATTTATTATTTTTTTTTTTTTATTTTT
>CATOLW010000117.1 GCA_951800935.1 uncultured Clostridium sp. | reverse complement strand
AATCCTTCAAAATTCCTTTGTCTAAAGACTTCATAGGTAACTATATTAACAGAATTGGCTAGATTTAGAGACCTTAAAGTTGATCTCATTGGAATGCGAAGTGTTTGATCCATATATTTTTGTAATAACTCTTCTGGTAACCCTTTTGTTTCTTTTCCAAATAGTAAAAATATGTCTTTCATATCCTTATAATTTGGTTCTGAATAGACATGTTTTCCTTTTGTTGTAACAAAAAACATATCATTTTTTTCTGGTTTGTATTTTTCTAAAAAATTTGCTAAGGACTCATGTTCTTCTATTTCAACTTTATCCCAATAATCTAGTCCTGCTCTTTTAACAGACTTGTCATCTATTTTAAAACCAAGTGGATGTACTAAATGAAGCTTTGCTCCCGTTGCTGCACAAGTTCTTGCAATATTTCCGAGTATTTTGCGGAATTTCTGGTTCTATCATTACAACATTTATTCTCAAAATCTATTCCTTCTTTCTTCTTTTTTAATGGCTAAGTTGGGACAGGCACAACTTAACCATCATTCTTTTTTTCTTTTTTGCCTTACATATTCATATAATATAATTCCAGTTGCTACAGAAGCATTTAAACTTTCTGTTTTTCCTAGCATTGGGATTTTTATTTTTTCGTCTGCTAAGTCTTGAATTTCTTGTTCTACTCCATTTGCTTCGTTTCCAATTACAATTACTTTTTTATTGTAATTTATATCGTAAATAGTATTTTCTGTTTGTAAAGAAGATACTACTATTTTAAATTTGTGTTTTTTGATTTCCTTTAGTGTTTGTTTTAAGTTTTCACATTCTATTATTTTGACTCTAAAAATAGCTCCCATTGTAGAACGTACAACTTTTGGATTATAGGCATCTGCTGTTCCCTTTGATACCAAAATTTGGGTAAGACCGATGCTATCAACCGTTCTTAAAATAGTTCCTAGGTTTCCTGGGTCTTGCACATCGTCTAAAGCAACTATAATATCTTGTGTATAGTCAATTTCTGTGTCTTGTGCATTTTTCTCTATAATTGCCAAAATTCCTTGTGGTGTTTGTACCTCTGATAAATATTTAAAAACTTTTTCTGATACATAAATACATTCTTGTTTTGCAATTTCATACATTAAATCTTTTGGAATTACTGCGTTTTTTTCACAGTCATCACATAAAATAACTTTCTTAATTGGTGCTTTTTCTTGAATTGCTTCTGCTACTAACTTAATTCCTTCTATTACATATTCATTACTGATATCTCTATATTTTTTGTCTTTCAATTTTTTTATATGTTTTATAAATTCATTGTCTTTACTTGTTATTCCTTGCATTTTCTTCTCCTTCGATGATTTTGGGGACGGAGGAAAAAATCATCGTTATTTACTTTATCTTTAACGATGATTTTTTCCTCCGTCCCCAAAATCATCGTTTTAAAAACTCTGTTACTTCTTTTAAAATTTGTGTTTCGTCTTCGCTTCCTATTTGCAAAGTTACCATAGGCTTAATTCCATTTGAAAATTTTATGTTGTTTCCATATCTTTGTACTAATTGATTTAAGTCTAATTGAAATTGATTTGGTTCAAATGTAAATATCACAGCTGTTTTTTTGTTTGTTTTTTTGCTTACTATTTTACTGATTTTTAATGATTTAGCTAGGTATTTGATTCTAGCTATATCAATTAGCTTTTCTAGTTCGTGTGGCATGTTTCCAAATCGGTCAATGATTTCGTCTATTACGTTTTGTATGTCTTCTTCACTTTTGCATAGTGCTATGTTTTGATAAATTTCTATTTTTTGGTTGGCATCTTGTATGTATTCATCTGGTATATAACTTGTTACATTTAAATCAATTTGAATTTCTACTTCTGGTTCTACTTTGATTCCTTTCATTTCTTTTACTACTTCATTTAATAAATGACAATAGGTATCATATCCTACTTGTTCTAAATGACCTGATTGAATTTCTCCGAAGCAAACTTCCTGCTCCTCTAATTTCTAAATCTCTCATGGCTATTTTAAAACCAGAACCAAATTCTGTAAATTCTTTAATCGCTTTTAGTCTTTTGTCTGCCACTTCTGTTAAGAGCTTATCTTTTTTATAAGTAATATAAGCATAAGCTTGCCTTTCAGCTCTTCCTACTCTTCCTCGAATTTGATATAACTGTGCTAATCCCATTCTGTCTGCATTTTCAACAATGATGGTATTGGCATTTGGAATATCAATTCCTGTTTCTAATATGGTAGTACATACTAATACATTGGTCTTGCCTTCCGTAAATTCTTTCATAATTTCTTCCATTTGTTTCCCTGTCATTTTCCCATGGGCATAAGCCACATTTGCTTCTGGTACTAGTCTTGCAATATCATCCGCTTTTTTTTGAATCCCTTCTACATTGTTCAATATATAAAAAACTTGACCATTTCTTTCTAATTCTTTGGTAATAGCTTCTTTGATTACTTCCCCATCATATTCTAACACATAAGTCTGAACTGGTTTTCGATTGTGTGGAGGGTCATAAATGACAGACATATCTCTGATTCCTACAATTGACATGTGCATAGTTCTTGGAATTGGTGTTGCTGTCATGGTTAGTACATCAATATTGTTTTTTAGTTGCTTAATTTTTTCTTTATCTTTTACGCCAAAACGATGCTCTTCGTCAATGATTAATAATCCTAAGTCTTTAAATTGTACATCTTTGCTCAGTACTCTATGTGTTCCAATTACAATATCAACTTCTCCTAGTTTTAATTTTTTTACCACTTCATCTTGATATTTTTTACTTTTGAAACGATTCAAAATTTCCACTTGAATTGGAAAGTCTTTTACTCTTTCTTTAAATTCTTGGTATTGTTGTTCTGCTAAAACAGTAGTTGGTGCTAAGTAGGCTACTTGCTTTTGGTCCATAACGGCTTTAAATGCTGCTCTTAAGGCTACTTCTGTTTTTCCATATCCAACATCGCCACATAATAGTCTGTCCATTGGTTTTGCCATTTCCATATCTTTTTTAACTTCTTCAATACAACGTAATTGATCATCTGTTTCTTGATATGGAAACTTCGTTTCAAATTCATTTTGCCAAGGAGTATCTTTGCTAAAGCCAAATCCTTGTACTTTCTCCCTTTTGGCATAGAGGTCAATTAATTCTTTTGCTACTTCTCTTAAGTTGTTTTTTACTTTTGTTTTCGTGTTTTCCCAGTCCTTACCACCTAAGCGATTAATTTTAGGTTGGATAGCCTCTCCTCCAATGTATTTTCGAATTGAGTCTAAATCACTGGTTGGAATGTATAAAACATCGTCATTTTTGTATTTGATTTTAATGTAATCTTTAATGGTTCCATCTGCTTTTATGGTGTTAACACCAATATAAATACCAATTCCATATTTTCTGTGTACGACATAGTCTCCAATTTTAAGGTCGGCAAATACTACCTTTTCTCCTTCTTTAAAAGCTGTATTGCTAATTCTTCTTTTTCGTTTTTCTCCATCGATTAAGTCATTAGCATTAATTACTAATTGCTTTAAATCATAAGCTTCAAATCCTGTAGATAGGTTTCCTATTGTGATTGTTACAATGGTTTCTAATGATTTTACAATAATGGTTTGGTTTAGTTTTTCTTCTATTTTGTTTAGAATTTCTTTTTCATTTAATAAAGCCTGTAACTTCTTTGCTTTTTCTTTGGTTGCCACTAATATATAAACTTTTTTCTTTTCGTTTATAGCTTTTTGTAAGTCCTCTATTAAATTTTCTAATTCACTTTTATAATAGTTTACTTCTCGATATTGGAATTTATACTTTTGTGTTGCTAATTTGTTTTGCATATCTTGTTTTTCAATATAAACCATTTGCCTATTTGCTAACTTTTCTTCTATTTCTTCATAGGTTTGTAACTGGGCAATGGCATCTGGCACTATTTTTCCTTTTTCTATTAGAAGCTTTATTAAATTATTATTATCAATTACAATGTTGATAGCTCTTTGTTTTATTTTTCCTATTTCTTCTAAAAATATACAATAGTTGTTTGATAAATAATCTAATACATTTTCTTGCTTTTCGTAAAAACTATCAAAATACTTATCGATTTTACTAATATAATTACCAACTTTAATTTGCTCAATGTCTTCTTCTATTATTTCGTTTTGTTTCTTATTTTTTTCAGTTTGTTTTATCTTTTTACAAATATTTTCTATGCTATCTTCTAATATATATTCATGAGCTGGATATATGGTAGTTTTATCTAGCGTGTTGATTGATCTTTGACTTGTGATGTTAAAAACTCGAATGGAGTCTACTTCATCTCCCCAAAATTCGATTCTAACACCAGTTGTTTCATTATTAGCAATATCTACAATCCCACCACGAACAGAAAATTGTCCTCTTCCTTCAATCAAATCATATCTTACATACCCTAATTTTACTAGCTTTTGTTTGATCTCTTCTAGAGAATAGCTTTTTCCTACTTCCAAGCTCAATTCATTGGCATATAATAATTTTTGACTTGGTAATTTTTGCATAATTGCTTCTATCGTTGTTATAACAATTAAATTTTTCTTAGCCTTTATTTGATTTAAAGCTTCAATTCTTTGATAAGGAAGTTCTTTACTCTCTGCAATATAATCATATGTTACAATTTCCTTTTTTGGAAATAATACTACATTTTCTGTAAAATATTTAATATCTTCATACAATTTTTTAGCTTGAATTTCATTATATGTTATCAAACAAATTGGTTTCTTTCCAAATTCATGAATAGCAGTTTCAATTTGTATTTCCCCCACGTCAGTTAAGCCCG
>CATOLW010000116.1 GCA_951800935.1 uncultured Clostridium sp. | reverse complement strand
TTCTCTTGTTTCTTCTCATTAGTTATATATTTTATTCTTCCTTTTACATTAGTCAATTTTCTACTGCTCAAATACCCACTCATACAACTCACTTCCTTTACAAATTTTTACTTGAAATATTTTACCATATTTTGCTACTTTTGTAAAGTAGCGAAAAATCACCCATAGAACATTTGCTACGCAAATGCACTATGGATTTTTCGTTGGGGTACACCCCAAACCCCTATCGCATATTTATATAATAACTATGCTCAATAATAACTATACTTCAGTATAGTTATTACAGGGGATATCTCTCCCCTACGAAAAGGCTTAAGCCTTTTCTACCCTAGAGCTACCGCACTACATTGCTAATATAAAATTAGCAATTCCGTTTGGTTTAAAAGCCATTCTCTGAAGATGGGTTTATTACGATTCACTCTGGTATTATATGTATTGTATTAGGCTTGTATTTTTAGCATTGTATCACAATGCTTTTTATTGACATATTAACTTGTATTATGATATAGTATAACAAAATAAATACAAAGAGGGTGTTTTTTTGAAAGAAAATAGATATAGTATTAAAGATTTATGTAATATTTTTAATATAAATACAAATACTTTTCCAAGTGTAGCAAAAAGATTAAACATAAATACAGAAGAATATTGTTCAACAGAAATAAATGAATTTAATTCTCCTAAAAAATATTATAATGAATCAGCATATAAAAAAATTGAAGAATATGCTTTATCAAAGGAAAAAAACAAAGTTGTAAAAGAAAAAGAAGTTTCAAAATATCTGCAGAAGATAGAAGATAAAGAAAAAACTATTGAAGATTTACGAAAACAATTAGATTTTACTCAAAAATTATTGGTTACTGAAAAAGGAGAAAAACAACAATTACAGCAACAAATATTCTTACTTGCAGAAGATAATAAAAAAATATCAGAATTAGAAACAGAAAACAAAACATTATTAAATACGAATGAATCTTATATAAAAGAAAATCATAAATTAGAAGGAGAAAAAAACGATTTACAAAAAGAAATAGAAAGATTAAAAAATAGAAGTTTTTTTGCTAGATTATTTAATAAATAGTATGTATAAAAATTAAAATTTGACATACACTAAAAATGGTGTTATAATACTATTAGCTAAATTGTTAAGAGTATCCTAGCAATGATGCACCAGATATGTGGGGAGAAACGCATATCTCTTTTTTTTGCCTAAAATAAAAAAAAACAGAGTAGGGAGAACTACTCTGAACTAAACTTAATTAGTTTTTATCTTCGTTGTTTTGATATTTTTTTAACTCTTCATTTAATTTTGCAATCTCCTGAAGAAGTAAAAATATCAATGAGTATCCTGTCACAACGATCCACCTCCCTTCTGCAGGGATTTGTTCCATTGCTGGAACTGGTGCTAGTATATATCAAAAAAGACTAAAAGTCTATATATTACTGCCTATTTATCTTCTCTATTAGACATTGCATATTCAATGCAATTCAAAATAAGGGTATTCATTGAAACATTGTGTTTATTTGAATAACTTGCTACTTCTTGATGTAATTCTTCTGGTAATCTTAAAGTAAATTTTATATCTACATTTTTATAATTTTCTGGTTTAAATTTTTCAAAATTCATTTTTTTCACCCTTATATAATATAACCATTTTTTGCCTTATTATCACACCATTAAAATATGACATTGATTTTTAAGGTCATAAGTGGTAAAATATTTATGAGGTGATTTACAATGTATTCAGATATAGCATTACAATTAGCAATAAAATTTAATGAATTATCTGCAGAAACACAAATAGTAATAATGCAAACAATTCTTATAGTGGCAGAAATATGTGCATTTTTATACATAAGGCATATTACAAAAGAATAATATAATACCAGAGTGAATCGTAATAAACCCTGGGGTGTTGTGAAAAATGTAAAAAGTAGATAAAAAAAAAAGAGGGGCAAAGCCCCTTTAGTAGATATTATAATTTAGATATAGAATAAAAAAAGTTAAAAATGTTAGTTTTGGTTGATATATATATAGTTTCGTAACTTTTAGTTACATACACTTTGCTGTCACTTTTACATACACTTATCTGTACTAATTTGTTATAACATTTTTTGTAAATCTTCTATTAATTTTTGTAAATCGTCTTTTGATAATTTGCTTGCTTTTTTCTTTATTTTTGATAGTTCTAATTTACTATCTTGACTTAATTCCTCTCCAAATTGTTCTTCATAAAGTTGGCTTGTTACATAAGCATTTCCTCTACTAAATAATTCTACATTCAAAGTATATATGTTTTTTTTGTTAGGTTTGGGAAATATGTATTTATTTTTTAGTAAATATCTTCTATCTTGATAAAATCTTGTTTCAGCTCCATTATAACTTTCTATAAAAGTTTTATCGAATGAAAATTCATTGTTCCAATTAACTGCATTTATAATATAAGTTAGCATTTTACTAATTGCTCTATTTTTCTTATTAAAGGAGCAAAGTCTAGCAAGTTCTTCAGGACTACCAATATAAAAAGTTCCTTTTTTCCTTTTTGTTTCAGAGTTATAAGTAGTTTCAGTAGATAATATTTCTCCAGATTCTTGATCTACTGATTGTGTTACTTTAGTAATTCCTTTTTTTTGATATTTTTTTAAGTTGTCCTTTTCTTCTTCTGGTAAAGAATTATAGACTTTTTCCAGTTCTTCGTTCATTTGTAATTTTCCTCCTTTTGTATAGGAGATACAAAAAATACTACCCTCTGCAAGGTAGTATTTTAAAAATTTCTTTTCAAAATGGTTGACACATCTTTTGCGTTATATTATAATAATACTAGCGAAAGGCGATTTGAATGGTTATGCCTTTCAGATATGCCGAAGCTACCGTCAATAGCTGAGGCTTTATTTTTTTATCTCTTTTTTATGATGTGATTATATAATTATAAAAAATAAATGTCAATAAATTTTAGCCTTTTTTTTATTTTTAGTGATAAATTTCACAAAGAAAAGAAAAAAATCGCTTAAAATCGATTTTAATAACATATAAAGGTATTTACAAAGCTGTTTTAATCTTATATAATATAAACACCAAAGAGAGGATAAAGAGCAACGCTGGGGAGCGACTCTGAACGGCTCAATGGTCGATGGTATTGTTAACCAATACATAAGAGAGTAGGAAACTATTCTCTTTTTTTTGCAAAAAAAAGAAACCTCTTACGAGGAAAAGAAATATTTTTCTTTTTTAGTTTTTAATCGCTCATACTGAAAGCAGACATTACTACATTAAGTAACCACAGAAACACAAGAAAAAGATTAAATCCATAACTTTCTCCAGTTAAGCAGTGAACTGTAAGCAGTCCTACTTCAATAGCTGTCAATGCAGTATTTGTTAGAAGTCTTGCTACCCGACAACCGAAACTGTTGTTAGATTTTGCCTGCCAAATCCAAGTTACTACCAGAAAGGCAAGAGCAATTAATAGAGCAACATTAAGTAATAATTCAATTGATACTGTCATAAAGTATTCCTCCTTAAATTCTTTTATTGTTGTTTGCTAGTTATATATGTTAAACCAAAAAGTTAGAGGAAATCCCTCTCACTAATTAGTGAATATAGGAATTAAACTATATAAAAATGCTTCTAACAATTATTATACCATAAATAAACATAATTTTCAAACTTATCACATCTCTGGTTCATAATCATCTTTTTCTTTCTGTTCTTTAACATAACTTGAATCTTTTATATATAAATTATTATTTCTCTTGTCTTGATTTATCTCTATTTGATTTTTAGGCTCAATATAAAGTAAATCTTGTATATTAACAAGTTTCTCAATTCTCTTTATCATGTCTTTTAATTTGTTTTTTATAAAGTCTATTACCTTTGTTCTACTTCTAGTATTAACTTGTGGCTCATAATCGTTTAAAATCTGGTTTTGAACAGACTCGAAAATATATTCCTCTTTCTTCAGCATACTTAAATCGTTATTTACAACATTATGTGCTTTTACTTCATTTTTAACTCTAGTCTTATATAATGACTGCATTTCTTCTACAAAACTATAAACTTTATTTTCGTTTTCTTCATAATTTTTAACCGAAAAACTTTTTATATTATAACCATTTTTCAATTCTTTTAAAGATGTTCCTTTTTCTGCATTTATAACAAAATCACTAGCATTACAAACATTTTTAACTATTGATTTTAAATGATTATTTTGTTTTATATAACTTTCTTTAGGGTTATTTTTACCTATATGCTTTTCAGAAAGTTCCTTATTTCTTTTTTCAGATTCCAAAGACCACTCTATTTTTAAAAGATCCTTTAGAAAAATTTCTTTACACTCATATACAAACTTTTGAGATTTAAAATATTCGTTCTTTTCTGTAAAGTTTCTAACTTCTCTTTTTTGCAATATTGTTCCTTTCTTTACTGTTTTAACTGCATCAGTTTTTTTGCATTTATTCCCTTTTTCATCATAATAATAATTTCTAGCTGCTCTCTTTTCTTCTGTTATTTCTGGCTCATTTAATTTTTGTCTTTCACTAAAAATTAAATGACAATGTCTGTTTACAATCCCTTTTTTATTGTTTTGATGTATAGCACAAGTACACTCGACTTGATATTTTTCTTGGAAAATATCACATATTACTTTTGCTGTAACATTAGAATCTTGTGGTATTCCTATTATTAGTTCTCTACTTTCACAACATTTCCCTCCAGCATTCACTTCTTTATGTCTTTGTTGGTTTTCTTTTGCTAACATTCTCCAGAAGTTACTATCAGTTGTATTATAATAATCAATAA
>CATOLW010000115.1 GCA_951800935.1 uncultured Clostridium sp. | reverse complement strand
AAAGTATGACATAAATATTGTAGGAATACCAATTCTATTTGGAGATGAAAATGAATTTGGTAGAATAAAAGAAATTATAGACTTCTGCGATGGTGTTATATCACCAGGTGGTTCTAAAATATATGACATAGACTATCAAATAATACAATATCTATATGAAATCGATAAACCAACATTAGGAATTTGCTTAGGAATGCAGATTATGGGAAAATTATTTAATGGTAAAGTCAGAACTGAAATTGAAGATGGAAAACATTGTAAGGAAGAAGAATATGTACACAATATTATTATAAAAAAAGACAGCTTATTGCATAAAATAATAGGAGAAGAAAAAATAAAGGTAAATAGTAGACATATGAAACAAATACCTTATACTGATTTAGATTGTGTAGCTTACAGTGAGGATAATGTATTAGAAGCAATTGAAGACCCTAATAAGAAATTCTTTATGGGAATTCAATGGCATCCAGAGTCTTTGATGGAAGATAAGTATAGCAATCGATTATTTGATTATTTTATAAAAATATTATAAATTTTTTAGTCATTACGAAAGTAATGGCTTTTTTATAATTAAAAAATGCTAACTACTAGTTTACTTTTATGGTAACATTATGATAAAATAAAAAAAGAAAAGAGGAAACAACAGGAGGAAGGAAAGTCCATGAATGCAAATATTTATTTAGACAATAATGCTACCACAAAATGTGATGAAGAAGTATTAAA
The DNA here is from genome assembly GCA_951800935.1 of uncultured Clostridium sp. The sequence goes on along the minus strand of CATOLW010000115.1, from coordinate 4,144 downwards.
TGAAATGTTGCCATACCTAAAAGAAAAATATGGAAATCCTAGTAGTATTTATTCTTTTAGTAAAGAAGTAAAAGAAAAAATACAAGAAACACGTGAAAATATGGCTAAACTACTAAATGCTAAAACAGATGAAATCATATTTACAAGTTGTGCTAGTGAAAGTAATGTAACAGCCATTATGAATGCTGTTAATAGTAACCCTAGTAAAAAACATATTATTACAACAAAAATAGAACATGCATCTATCATGGAAACAATGAAACACCTTGAAACAAAGGGATATCAAATTACTTATTTAGCAGTGGATGAAAAAGGGAGAATCAATTTAGAAGAACTAAAAAAATCAATCCAAAGGGAAAATACAGTTCTAATTGCAATCATGATGGCAAATAATGAAATAGGAAATATTTATCCAATTAAAGAAATAGGAAAAATAGCAAAAGAAAACAATATTTTATTTCACTGTGATGCTGTTCAAGCAGTAGGAAAAGTAAAAATAGATGTAAAAGACATGAAAATAGATACCCTATCGTTATCTGGGCATAAAATTCATGCACCAAAAGGAATAGGCGTATTATATGTAAAAAATGGAATAAACTTTACACCATTAATTTTTGGACATCAAGAAAATGATAGGCGTGGAGGAACAGAAAATGCACCATACATAATTGGTCTTGGCAAGGCTACAAAAATGATTTTAGAAGACGAAAATAAAACCAATAAAGAGTTAGAACACCTAAGAAATAGAATGGAAATACAAATAAAAGAAAAAATAGAAGATTGCTATATATATGGAGATTTAGAAAATAGATTGCCTAATACAACTAACATAGCATTTAAAGGAATACAAGGAGAGGAAATACTATTAGTATTAGAAAGCTATGGTGTTTATGTAAGTACTGGTTCAGCTTGTAATTCAAAAAATATAGAACCTTCACATGTTTTGATGGCTATGGGAATAGACTTAAGTGAGAGCTCTCCAATCAGAATAAGCTTAGGAAAAGGCAATACAGAGGAAGAAATTGATAAATTTGTAGAAATTTTAGTAAGAGTAGTTGAAATGTTAAGAAAAAGGAAGTAAAAACAAAATGAGAAAAAATAAGATACTTGATATACAAGAAACGGAAGCTTGTCCTGGAGATGAATTAATGAAACGATATCGAAAAAATCCAGAACAATTAAGAAAAAATGTATTGTTTTCACAGACTAGTATAGACTTTTTTAAAGCAATGGCTGATATTGTTGAAAAAGATAAAAGAATATTAACATTTTATTGGAATCCAATTGTAGAAGAAGACTTACCATCTTTAAAAATAAAAGTGCAAAAAGAAGGAAAAGAGTATAAATTAATGTATTTAAAAGAAAAAGTAAATTACAGTGAAAGGCAAGAGGAATTTAAAGGGAGAGTTACACTCAATATCAATCAAAGCAATTTAAAAAAATTACCAAAAGGAAATATAATAATAAATAAAAAGGAGATGGAAAGATAATGGCAGTTTTAATCAATTTTAAAATATGTGATAATGATAAAGCTTGTAGTGGAATGGAGGTATGTCCTAAGCGGTGTTTTTTCCTGGGGAGAAGAAGGACTAAAGATAGACAATGAGAAATGCATATCTTGTGGTAAATGTGAAAAAGCATGCATGGTATCTGCTATTAAAGTTGCTAAAACAGAAGAAGAATATCAAAAAATAAAAAAAGAGATAGAAGATGACCCAAGAACCATTAATGATTTATTAGTGGACCGTTATGGAGCAAAATCTATTGATATAGCTATGGTAGGAAAAGAAGATGATGTTGAAATAAAATTGGATGCAAAAAGACCAATGATTGTAGAACTATACAAAGAAGAAACACTTATGTGCTTGTTAAGTAGTATACCAGTAAAGGAAATTGCAGATACTTTTGACCCCAATACAAGATATAGAAAAATAGAAGTAACCAAACAAGAAACTTTAGAAAAATACAAAATAAAAGAACTACCAGCTTTATTATTTTTTAGAGAAGGCAAATTGATTAAAAAATATGAAGGTTATGTAGAACAAGAAAATAAAAGTAAGTTATTAGATTTTATAAAAGAATAGGAGAAACCAATGGCTAATATAATAGACATCTATGAAAAATATTACATACCAGAACACTTACAATTACACATGCTAAGAGTAGCAGCATGTGCTAAATTGATAATTGATAACTGGGAAGGAAACGAAATAGACAAAGAAGTAATTATTCGAGTATCTTTATTACATGATATGGGAAATATCATTAAAATTCCAGAAAAAGATTTAGAAAATGAAGAAACCATCAAGCTAAGAAGAAAGTGTATTGAAAAATATGGAGAATATGAACATAACACCAACATGGCAATAGGAAAAGAGGAAGGTTTGACACCAAAAGAATTAGAAATACTAGATGGAAAAAGGTCAAGAAAAAACGAAGAAACTTATCATTCTAATTGTTATGAAATAAAAATTTGTACATATTGTGACCAAAGAGTTTCTCCAGATGGAGTAAGGAGTATAAAGGAAAGACTAGAAGAAGTAAAGAAAAGGTATAAAAATAAAGTAAATTCTGTATGGTCAGACGAGAAAAAAGCAAATCATTTAATAGAATGTGCATTAGGAATTGAAAAACAAATTATGGAGTTTTGCACAATAAAAGCAGAAGAAATAAATGATAAGTCTATTCAAAAAAATATAGAATATTTAAGAAATTATGAAATAAAATAAAAAATAATGAAAAAAATTAAAAAAATACTTGACAAGATTATAAAAAATTAGTATAATAAATTTCGTCGAAAGACGAAAACGGTCGCTTAGCTCAGCTGGGAGAGCATCTGCCTTACAAGCAGGGGGTCATAGGTTCGAGCCCTATAGCGACCACCATTTTTATGGCCCGGTAGTTCAGTTGGTTAGAACGCTAGCCTGTCACGCTAGAGGTCGACGGTTCGAGCCCGTTCCGGGTCGCCATTTTTTTTATACAGTAGGAATTTTCTCCCTGTGGGAGGAAAGCTCATACTGTATAAATATGGGAATTGCTAGAATTTCTTTGCGATTACCATCGCTTAGAAATTCTAAAATTCGTTTTTTATATAAAAATATTTGGCTTTATAGCTCAGTTGGTAGAGCAAGGGACTGAAAATCCCTGTGTCCCTGGTTCGATTCCAGGTGAAGCCACCAAACAAAAAAGCAAAGATTAATCTTTGCTTTTTTTATCTTTTTCATCTACTTTCATATTATCTCCATAACGCTTAATTTTTTGCGTTGTAGTTTTCTCAAACTCTTTATCACGAATTCCAAAACTCTTAATATGTTTATAATTAGGAAGCTTTTTATTAACAGCAGACACAGAATCTGAAATGATCTTCCAAATTTCTTCTTTGGTAGGAACAGAACCTTTTAAATATTCTGTAATGGCCTCAATATTAGGATAAATTTGAGCATTAATATAAGTTTCATCATCATCTTCTTTATGAATGCCTAAAACTAAAGATTCTGAAATTAAAGGGTTATCATTTAAATAATATTCTACTTCTTCTGGATAAATATTTTTACCATTTTTAGTAACAATTACACTTTTACATCTACCAGTAATATACAAATAGCCATTTTTATCAATCTTGCCTAAATCACCAGTATGGAACCAACCATCTACAATTGTTTGCTTGGTTTTTTCTTCATCTTCATAATACCCAAGCATAACATTAGGACCTTTAACAATAATTTCACCAACACCTTCTGTGTTTGGCTTATCAATTTTATATTCTACATTAGGAATAGGAAGGCCGAGCAGAATCATCTTTTTGGAAGAAATCAGTATTTCCTGCAACCAATGGAGCGCATTCTGTTAAGCCATAGCCTTGCAGTGTCATAAGTTTTAAGTTTTTAAAATCAGAAACAATATCAGGATTAGCAGCAGCAGCTCCAACAATGAAAACACGAAGTCTGCCACCGAAGCGTATTTTTTACTTTAGTTCTAACAATTTTTTTCAAATAGAAAGGTAAATCATAAAAAGGATTCGCTTCTGACTTTTTGTATTTTGCAGGTAAGGATTTGTTCATGTTTTTCATGATATTTTTATGCATATTTTCCAATAATAAAGGAACACATAAAATAACAGAAGGGCGAAATTCATTAAGATTTT
>CATOLW010000114.1 GCA_951800935.1 uncultured Clostridium sp. | reverse complement strand
CAATTGTCATGACGGTTAAGCCATTTAGTTCTCCAACTTCAAAACCAGAAGTATTAATTAAAAGACTATTTTCTTTTATCATACTTAAGTATTTACTATCATATTTTTTAATTCTTTCAATTCGTTCTGCTAAAGCTTTATCAATAAATTTGGCACTTACCACCTTAGACTTTGAAAGTTTTGCCCAAGTAGCAGCTTCTCCGACTACTTGTGTTAAACTATCGAATCGAGTCGAAACTTTACTATGGCTACCAGCCAATTTAGAAGCATATTCTACTAAACGAGCCATGCCAGATTTATCAAGATGAGGTAAGCCTTCATGCTCGCAAAACCCATGAACAATTTGAGCTAATTTTTGAAGATTGTCAGAATTAATCAAAGCATCATCTTCAAATTCTACTTTGATTTTAAATAGTTTTTTAAAATCAGAGTCCATTGCTAAAAGTGTTTGATAAATATTGGCATTTCCAATTAAAATTACTTTTAAGTCCAATGGGATTGGTTCAGGTTTTAAAGAAATTAATGCCATAGAAGAACGTTGCTCTGCTGCATTTTCAATACTTAATTCTTTTACTCTTAAAGCTTTCTTTAAAGCTTCGTAACACATACCATTGGCTAATAAATCTTTGGCTTGGAAAATAATATAGCCACCATTAGCACGCTGCATAAGTCCTGGTTTTAACATGGTATGGTCAGTTTTTAAAGATCCATAATAGTTTTCATATTCTAAGGAACCAAAAATGTTATGATAAGAATAGTTGGAATCCATGATAACAGGAGCGCCTTCACGGTTTGAATTATCAACAAATAAATTAACACGATAATTCAAACAAGGATCAGCTTTTTTCATGTTTGGTCCTTGTGCAGGTTGTGATTGCTTAGTAGTATCATCATCTTCTAAAAATATGGATATATTTTTTAAAATGTCCTGTTTTACGTCAGTTAAAAACTTATTGATTTTTTTATTTCTCTTATATTTTGATTTTAAATAGTTAATATGAACATTAACAGTAAGTAAGGCTACATTTGATTGCCATTCAGAAATCTTTTTATCAGATTGACGTTCGATTTCTTTGATCTGACCAATAGCTTCCATGATTTGCTCTTGTACAAATGCAGAATTTTGTTCATAGACTTGTTTTACAGTAGCATCTAATTTTTCAAATTCGTCTTCTTCAATTGCTTTTCCATCTACAACGGGCATCATGTAGATACCATTTTGAGCAGCTTTTACTTGGAAATTATATTTAGAAGCATCTTGATTTAATTTTTCTAATAAAGCAGAACGCTTTACCTCAAATTCTTGCTTAATTAAAGCTTTTTCTTTTTCAAAATCATCATTATTAAAAGTTTTTTTAATATCTTTTCGAATTTCCTTGATAAAGCCATCCATTGCTTCTTGAAATTCTTTTCCTTGACCAGCTGATAACTCTACAGCAATTGGCTCATTTGGGGTATCGAAGTTATAGATATAACACCAATCAGAAGGTGTTTTTTTCTTAGGAGCGATTTTATCTAAATAGTTTTTTGTATACATTGTTTTTCCAACACCGCTTGGACCTTCTAAGTATAGGTTATATCCTTTTACATCAACTTGTAGACCAAATTCTAAGGCTTTAATACCACGGTCTTGACCGATTCCAGTTTGAATGGGTTCTAACTCTTCCGTTGTTTCAAATTTAAATAAATTGGTATCACACGTCATTTTTAAATCTTTAACATTTAATTCATTTTTGTTTTTCATTTGTTTCCTCCAAAATTTTTTTCTTAGTATATCCAATTTAGAACTATTTTATATTAGTTGATAAAAAAAGTAAAGAGGAATTTATCAAAAAGATAATTTTAAAGAGTTTAGAAAAAAGTCATAATTGAGCATGAATTCAATCATGACTTTTTTCTTAACTTCCTAAAATCATCTAATCACAAAATTATTAAAACTGAATGACTTGTTCAAAAATAAGAAAAACTATTGCAAAAAATGAGAAAAAACTATATAATAAAAACAATTATAAATGAGAAGCAAACATAGGAAGGATGTTAAGAATATGAACAAAACCAAAAGAAAAATATTTGAAACATCAATGAAACTATTTGCAGAAAAAGGATATGATGCTACTAGTATCGAGGAGATAACGGCAACTGTAGGAGTTGCGAAAGGTACGTTGTATTACCACTTTTCCAGCAAAGAAGAAATTTTTAATTTTTTAGTGGAAGAAGGAATTAAACTTCTGCAAAATAGTGTAGATATAAAAACTGCTAAATTTTCTAATTATATTGATAAAATTAAAGCAATTGTATTAATTCAAATAAAAATAGTAGTAAAATATGAAAATTTAATTACAATTCTACTTAGTCAATTTTGGGGAAATGAAGCAAGAAATCAAAAATGTCAGAAACACATTTTAGAATATATCAATCAAATTGAAAATATAGTAAAAGAAGGAATGGAAGCAGGACAAATTAAAAAAGGAAACCCAGAGGCAATTGCTTCTGAAATTTATGCATTGATATGTTCTAGCTTAGTGTACAAAACTAGAAGTGAAGAAGAAATAGATACAATAAAATTATTTAAAGAATTTGAAAATACAGTAATAGAAGGGTTGAAGGTAAAATGAGAAAGCCAATTCACAAAGTGCCAAAATATGAAGACTTAAAAGAAATGCTTGAAAAATCAGGAAAAATGTATGGAAATAGACCAGCATATTTATTTAAAACAGAAGAAGAAGGAAAATTTAGGGAAATTACTCATGCACAATATAGAGAACAAATCAACTCTCTAGGAACCGCTTTAATTGATATGGGGTTAAAAAATAAAAGAATTGCAGTTATATCAGAAAACCGATATGAATGGGGACTAGTATATTTTGCAGTTGTTACAGGAACAGGTGTTATCGTTCCACTTGATAAGGCATTACCAGATAATGAAATTGAAAGCCTAATTTTACGTTCAGAAGTAGAAGCCATTTTCTATTCTAAAAAATATGATAATATCATGAATAAAATAAAAGAAAAGAATAATAGTCATATAAAATATTTTATATCTATGGACTTAGACAATAAAGTAGAGGACATTTATTCACAAAAAGAATTAATTGAAAATGGCAAAAAATTAATAGAAAATGGAAACAAAGAATTTTTAGATGCTGAGATTAACAAAGAAAAAATGGCAATTATGTTGTTTACTTCAGGAACAACAGCTATGTCAAAAGCAGTAATGTTATCACACAAAAATATTTGTGCCAATTTATTTGATATTGCTTCTACTATTAAAGTAGATGAAAATGATGTATTTTTATCTTTTTTACCATTACATCATACATTTGAATGTACAACGGGATTTATTTATCCAGCTTCAGCAGGTTCAGCAGTTGCTTTTTGTGAAGGAATTAGATATATTGCAGATAATATAAAAGAATATCGAATAACAGCCATGGTATCTGTTCCAATTCTTTTTGAAAACATGTACAAAAGAGTCATAAAAGGAATTGAAAAAAAGGGAAAATTGGCAACCGTAAAAAAAGGAATTAAAATAAGTCAATTCTTATTAAAATTTGGAATTGATATTAGAAGAAAGTTATTCCAAGAAATACATGAAAATTTTGGTGGAAGATTAAGACTATTTGTAGCAGGAGGAGCAGCATTAGACCCAGAAACAGAAAAAGGTTTTAACGAATTAGGAATTGCTATGTACCAAGGCTATGGACTAACAGAAAGTTCACCAGTTATCGCAGCAGAAGACGACAAGTATAGAAGATTAGGTTCCATTGGAAAAGCTTTTCCAAGTTTAGATGTGAAAATAGTGGAGCCAAATAAAGAAGGAGTAGGAGAATTAGTAGCAAAAGGACCATCCATCATGTTAGGTTATTACAACAATGAAGAAGCAACCAAAGAAACAATTGATGAAGAAGGATGGCTACACACAGGAGACTTGGCTAGAATTGATAAAGACGGTTATATCTTTATATCAGGAAGAAAGAAATTTGTTATTGTTTTAAAAAATGGAAAAAATATTTATCCAGAAGAACTAGAAACATTAATTAATAAAATAGAAGGAATCAAGGAAAGCTTTGTCTACGGAAAGCCAGAAGATGACGGAGATTATAAAATCTGTAGTAAAATTGTTTATGATAAAGAACTAGCAGAAGAAATTTTTGGAACTTCAGATGAAGAAAAATTGAAAGAACGAATTTGGCAAGAAATTAAAAAAGTAAACAAAACGATGCCAGCTTATAAATATATAAGAGAAATTTCTATTACCGATAAAGATTTAATAAAAACGACAACTCAAAAAATAAAAAGATTTGAAGAAATAAAAACAGTATTAGATTAACAATTATTACGGAGAATGTTGTCGAATACAAAAATATCTTGTAATATTTTTGTAATATTTGTGTAATGAAAATATAAAATAAAAATACAAAAAAGTACTTGTAGTTTTTTAATTGTTAATGTATAATAATAAAAGAAAAGACAAAAAGCAAGCATGCGTAAGATAAAAGGAGGTACTTTTGCGATGTCAAGATCAGGCATAGTAAATGTGAGAATGGTTATCACAGAAGAAAAAATATTATCCAATATAGATAAAATTCAAAAATTAATAAACCCAAAAAGTAAGAAACAAATTGTACAATTAGAAGATGATTCTTATTTTAAGGATTTGATTGAATCAGTAAAAACTTACTTAATAGAATACCCAAAAAAGAAAAACTTCCCAGTAGGTGTATATAAAGCAGCATATGGACTAGTTGAATTTGCAACCAATCAATTTGAAGAAAATACAAAAAAGATAGAAGAATTAATTAGACAAAGAGAACAAAATATAGCACAAGCAGGACAATTAAAAGAATTATTAGAAGCAACACAAATAG
>CATOLW010000113.1 GCA_951800935.1 uncultured Clostridium sp. | reverse complement strand
GGTGGTTATACCTATCAAAAAGAAGTAGAAATAGCCATCAAAAAATTTGGCTTTACAGAAGAGGATAAAAACAAAAAAATCAATGAATTTTCAGGAGGACAAAAAACAAAAATAGCTTTTCTAAAATTATTGCTAAGCAAGCCAGATATTCTATTATTAGACGAGCCTACGAACCACTTAGATATAACAACCATTGAATGGCTAGAAGATTATTTAAAAAACTATCCAAAAGCAGTGGTAATTGTTTCTCATGATAGAATGTTTTTAGACAAAATTGTCAATAAAGTATATGAAATAGAATATGCTTCTATCACCGAATATACAGGCAATTATACTTTTTTTGAAAAACAAAAAAAAATAAATTTTGAAAAACAATTAAAAGATTATGAATACCAACAAAAAGAAATAAAGCGATTACAAGCAATCGCTGACCGTTTTCGTTATAAACCAACAAAAGCTAAAATGGCACTCTCAAAATTAAAAAAAATTGAACAAATGACTATCTTAGAAGAGCCAAACCAATATGATTTAAAAACTTTTCATACAAATTTTAATATAAAGCTAGAAAGTGGGAAAATGGTAGTAACTGCTAAAAAATTAAAAATTGGATATGATAAACCATTAGCTGAAGTATCTTTTGCATTGTACAAAGGGCAAAAGCTTGCTATTATTGGAGAAAATGGAAAAGGAAAATCTACTTTATTAAAAACTTTGATGGGGCAAATTCCAAAAATAGATGGCGAATATGAATATGGTTATCATGTAGAAAAAGAATATTTTGACCAACAAATGGATTCACTAGACCAAAATAGCACGATTTTTGATGATTTTAGCAAAGAGTTTCCAAACTTAACCACAACACAAGTAAGAAAATCCTTAGGAGCATTTCTATTTTCAGGAGAAGATGTCTTTAAAGAAATTAAAGTGTTATCTGGTGGGGAAAAGGTACGTTTGCAACTATGTAAAATCTTCAAAAAAGAAGCCAATTTATTGCTGCTAGATGAACCAACAAACCATATGGATATCGTGGGAAAAGAAAGTTTAGAAAACATCTTACAAGCTTATCAAGGAAGCTTGATTTTTGTTTCCCATGATAGATATTTTGTAAATAAAATAGCAGATTCTATCCTTGCTTTTGAAAAAGACAATGTTACCTATTTTAATGGAAACTATGAAGAATATAGCCGATATAAAGAAAGCAAACAGCAAAAAAATGTAATAGAAGAAAAAGCAAGCAAAGAAAAAAAGAAAAATTCAAATAACTTGTATTTGCAAAATAAAGAAAAAGCTAGAAAACAAAACAAGATTAAGAAAATAGAAGCTGAGATAGAACAAAAAGAAAAACAAATACAAACTTTAAAAATCGAAATGCAAAAAGAGGAACTGACTACTGATTACATGAAATTAAAAGAATTACAAGATGAAATAAATAAAATAGAAGACGAGATAGAACTTAAAATGTTAGAGTGGGAAACACTAAATGAGGAGGAATAGAAATGAACATAGGAATTGATATCGATGGCGTATTAACAAATATTAGAAAATTCATGATTGAAGAAGGACTAAAATATTGCAAACAAAATAAGAAAGGAAATCTAATAAGTCCAGATGCTTATGACTCTAGTAAAGTATTTGATTGGGATAGACAAACAGATTTAGATTTTTGGACTAAAAACATATTTATCTATGCTAGAGAAAATCCTCCACTTGAAGGAGCCGTTAAAAACATAAAAAAATTAAAAAAAGATGGTCATAAATTATATATTATAACAGCAAGATGGTTAGCTAGTCCCAAAACAGAAAAACAATTTGGAGAAAACGAAAATATAAAAGAAGAAATGCGAGCAACAGTAAAAAAATGGTTAAGAAAAAATGAATTTGTTTATGATGAGATTATATTTTCAGAAGAAGATAAATCTGAACATATCATAGAGAACAACATTGATATAATGATAGAAGATGCACCACAAAATTTGATGCAGTTATCTAAAATAACGAAAATGATATGTTATAATTGGCCCTATAATGAAGGAATCGAAAATAATAATATTTACAGATGTAATAATTGGGATGAAATATATTTAAAAATAAAAGAGGTAGAAAATAATGAATATAGGGATTGACATTGATAATACAATAACAGAAGTGCAAGAACAATTAGATGAAGCAATTTATCATTATGCCATTCGGGCTTGGAAAAAACGTAAAGCAAAACACAAAGCCAATAAAAGACACAAAAAACAAATTTGGGCTTACTCACGAAGAAATGGTATACTATTTTAAAAATATACAAGAAGAAATTACGAATCAAGCAAAACCAAGAACAAATGCAGTAGAAGTCATTCATCGATTAAAAAAAGAAGGAAATAAAATCTATATTATCTCAGGAAGAAACAATGGAGAATACAAAAATCCAGAAAAATTAACAAAACAATGGCTAAAAAACAATAGCATACCATATGACCAATTAATATTAACAAATGCTTATCAAGAGCACGAAAAAACAAAAGCATGTATAGAAAATCAGATTGATATTATGATTGATGATAGTATCCATACATGTTTAGACTTAAATAAAAATGGAATTAAAGTTTACATTATGGATACAAGATATAATCAAAAAGAAAAAACTTTGGAAAGAGTTTTGACATGGGAAGAAATCTATCACAAAATAACAACAAAAAAGAAATGCGAGGAAAAAATATGAAATTAACAAGTAAAAAAGCTTTAGAAATGATAGAAGAAGGAAAAAAAGAGAATCCAAATATCAATTGGGTACCACACTCAATTTGTGTTGGAAATGCAGCAGCCAAAATAGCAGAAGCTTTAAATTTAGATGCAGAACATGCAAAAATACTAGGCTATATCCATGATATTGGTAAACTAGAAGGAGACTTTAAAGACCATGATATAACTGGTTATAACTATATCAAAAAATTAGGATATGAGGATGAATATGCAAATATCTGCTTAACACACTCTTATTTAAATAATGATGTATATTGTACAGCAGGAGGATGGCCAGAAGATAATCCATTTAGAACAGAGTTTATCAAAAATCATGAATATACAATATATGAGAAAATCATAAATTTATGTGATTTAATGTGTAAAAGAAAAGTTTTAACAGTAGACAAAAGATTAATAGACTTAATAAAAAGAAGGGGAGCGCATGAAAATACGCAATATCATGTAAAAGAAGCTTATAAACTAAAGCAATATTTTGATGAGCAACTTCGGGTTTAATGTATATGATTTATTTCCAAGTATAAAAGAAAATTTATAAAACAGGAGAAGAAAATGAAATTATATGTAATAAGACATGGATTAACAGATTATAACGTACAAAATAAATATAATTGTAGATATGACGAAGATATAAATGAAACTGGTGTAAAACAAGCAATCAAAGCAAGCCAAGAAGTAAAAAAACTTCCAATTGACCTTATTATCTGTTCTCCTATGAAAAGAACCAAACATACAGCGAAACTAATTAATGCTAACAAGATAGAAATAATTTATGATGATCGATTACTCGAAAGAGAGGGAGGAAAGCTAACACATACAGTTTTAGATGAATATTATTACACAGACTATTACAATTATTATTCAAGAAATCCAATAGAAGGACTTGAAACATTACCAGAATTATTTCATAGAGTACATTCTTTTTTAGATGAAATCAAAATAAAATATGCTAATAAAAATATATTATTAGTTACACATGGAGCAGTAGCAAGAGCCATACATTTTTATTTTGAAAAGATGCCAGAAGACCGGAATGCTATCAAAATTAGGAAGACAAGGAAATTGTGAAATCAGAGAATATGAATTTAAAAATAATTCATAAAATCTTAAGCAAATTTTTCTTTTTTCTTAAGTAAGAATTTGATAGAATAAAGAAAAAAGAAAAGAGAAAAAAGAATGAAGAAAAAAATAAAAATTTTAGTAGTAGCTATAGTAATTATGATAATATTAGTTATTATTATGCTATTAAAAGACAGCAATAAAATAACGATATGCATTGATGCAGGACATGGTGGAGATGATGTAGGTGCTATTTTGGAAAAAAGATATGAAAAAGAAGACAACTTAAAAGTAGCCAAGCTAGTAGAAAAATATTTGAAGAAACAAAACATAAAAGTTATTATGACTAGAAGTAAGGATAAGACAGTTAGTTTAGAAGAAAGATGTAAAATTGCTAAGGATAAAAAAGCAAAAGCTTTTGTATCAATTCATAGAAATAGTGCTAAAGTAGGAAATGGAATAGAAATTTGGTGTAATAGTGGAAAAAGAGAAGAAGATACAATTTTAGCAAAATCTATTATTACAAAATTAGAAAAAACGAAATTTCAGCAAAATAGAGGTATCAAATATGGTACTATGGAAAGCGAAAAAAAAGATTACTATGTACTGAAAAATACAAATATGCCAAGTTGCCTGATTGAATTGGGATTTATATCCAACAAGCACGATAATAAATTATTAGATGAAAACCAAGAAGCCTATGCAAAAGCAATTGCAGATGGAATTGTTCAAACAATAGAAAAGAAGGAAGGGAGTTTTAAGTAAAAAATGACTCATTTAGAAAAAGTAAAAGAAAAATTATATGAAACAAATGCTAGTCTAGTAGTATTATATGCAAATGGGGAAATTAAGGAATACTATCAAAATCGAATAAAAGATATCCAAGAGATTTTAAAAGAAAATGAATTAGCACTAAAAGATGCTACCATTGCAGATAAAGTAATTGGTAAATTAGCAGGTTCTATTTTAACAGTAGCAGGAGTTAAAGAAATTTATGCTGATGTTATGAGCAAACATGCTATTGCTGTATTAGAAGAAAATGGTATTCAATATGAATATAAAAATTTA
>CATOLW010000112.1 GCA_951800935.1 uncultured Clostridium sp. | reverse complement strand
ATACTTATGAAATTATTGGAAATGTAAGTGTTATTGAAACAAATAAAAAACATAATAATTGTGAGATAGGTTATGTTTTTGGGTCAAAATTTTGGGGAAATGGTTATGCTTCGGAGAGTTTAAAAGTAGTGCTAGAATTTTTACTAAATGAATGTGATTTTCATTTAATAGAAGCCAAGCATCATGCTTCTAATCCAGCAAGCGGTAGGGTAATGGAAAAAGCGGGAATGAAAAAAGATGGTATATTAAGAGAACGCAGAATTAATAAAATTAAAGATGGATTTGATGATTTAGTAGTTTATTCTATTGTAAAATTAGAAGTATAAATTACAAATTATAGAGTAGACATAAATAAAAAACATCTCAAGAATAATGTGAATTGAGATGTTTTTATTATATAGGTTCGGATAAGACTGTTATGGTGAGCCAAAAAGTATCTATACAAACCCTACTTTCTTTAAATGTGGTTTTTAATATAAAATGCAAATTAAATTATGAATGAATAGTAAATTTCTTTAATAAATAATCTATATCTTTACAAATTATAAATTTATTATTAGATTTTTTTATAAGGTAATGTTGTGAAATTTGTGGGAGGTCTGGATTTTCAATAGAAATTAATTGTGGTTCTATTGTGAATTGTAATTCTTCTGTAAAATTCCAACTACTATTCTCATTAATAAACATTCTCGCTTTACTTATTTTTTGTTTGTCTTCTTCAGTTAAACTGTTTCTATTTTGTAAGACATCTAATTTTGGGAAAGTATGTCCTAAATCCAATGGTGTATTATCAGTTTTGCTAATTATACAATTTTTTAATTTATGTTTAGTAAATATTTCCTCTGAAGCTATAAAAAGTTCTTGAGAATTTTGAAATTTATTTAAATTATTAAAGATTTCTTGTACTGCATTATGGCAGTTTTTTATATGATTTATTATTTTTTCATCTTTACCAAAATATAAAGTTAATGATATATCACCTATTATTCCTGATAGTTTATCTATAGGAGAACAATAGGCATAGAATAAATCTTTACTCCAATTAATAGTTGTATTGTTTGCCCAATTCTTTTCATTTCTTAAGCTATCAAAAGATACTCTACTTCCAAATAATACAGCCATTCCTTTTGGAGGAGGATTATACCAACCATCTGCTATGATATCATTTTGTTTTTTTAAATTATTGTACCATTCATTTTTAAAATCTATTTCAGATATATTACATTTACCATATAATGTGTCTAATGTACTAAACAAACTCTGAAAAGCCTTTTGTCTAGCAGTATTAAATGTTTTTTCTGTTTTAGTTAATTGGGGTTTAGCAAAATTATTAATAGTTTCATGTTTCATTATAAGATACCTTCTTTTAATTATTATCTTTCATAATCATATCTTGTTTTAAGCAAATAATCACATATTTCACTAATACATGTAACAACATAATCTGGTTTTTCTTCCTTACTTGTTATATTCCAGTATTGTCCAAAACCTTGTTTTATCCATATTGTATGCATACCTAATAAGTTAGCAGGTACAATATCATTATCAATTCTATCTCCAATCATAACAGATTGATTAGGTTCGCAGTTACTTCTCTCTAAAGCAATTTCAAATATTCGTCTATCAGGCTTAGATACACCTTCTTCAGCTGAAGCAATAACTAAGTCAATATATTGCAATATTCCAGTTTTTTTAACCTATCTTTTGTTCCTAACTCTTGATTAGCAATAACACCAATTTATATTTATTGTTTAATAATTTAAGACATTTATTGGTATTCTGATATAACATAAGTTAATTGCAGTTTACAAAGTAATCAGAAATTTTCTCAAAATTTTTTATAAAAAAACTTCATCAGTCTTATATAACTGATAAAGTTTTTCCTTATACTTAAATCCGTATAAGACTGTTGTGGTGAGCCAGCAGGGATTCGAACCCCGGACCCCAGGCTTAGAAGGCCTGTGCTCTATCCAACTGAGCTACTGACCCATTTGTTAAACAACACTAACTATAATAGCACAAAAAAGAAGACGTGTCAAGGCAAAAAAAGCCAAAAAACGAAAAAAAGTTAAAAAATAACATGGAAAAATCCCAATAAACCAAAAACAATAAAAGTAATATTAGACAAAATCTCTATAAAATCTTGTTTCATATGTTTACCAATCAGCCTGCCACAAAAAATAGCAATAAAATTACTTAGCACCATTCCACAAACAGAACCTAAAATCAAAGGCAACTTAAAATTAGGATATTCAAAACCAAGACTCAAAGAAGCCAAAAAAGTCTTATCACCAAGTTCTCCTACTAAAATGCAAAGAGCAACCATAAAAACACAATTAAAGCTAAAAAAAGAAAGCTTTTGCAAAAGATTAGATTTATGAGAAACAGATTCAATCGCTTTTTTCGGCAAAAATCCCCAAACACCAAATAGCACAAAAGAAGCATAAGTAAAAATCTTTAAATAAAATTGAAAGCTATCACTTGATAAACAGGCAATTTTACTACCAAATAAAATAGCAAAACCATGACTAAGAAAAGTACCAATTGCTACACCCAATAAAATATTTTTTGTTTTATTCTTAGTAGAAAAAGACAAAACCAAGAGTTGTGTTTTATCACCTAACTCAGAAAAAAACACAAGCGTAAAAGTAATCAAAAAAGGATACAACCATTCCATAATAAATCACACTCCTGTCGCGTTGGGGACGTTTCTTTTTGCGACATTTTGTCGCTATCTAGGATACATCTTTATAAAAGATATGAGAAATTAGAAAAAAATATGCTAAAAGGGTAGTTAAAGGAATGTACCCTCAAAAAATTCTTTAAGATATGTCCCCAAGGCGACAAAATGTCGCAAAAAGAAACGTCCCCAATGCGACATTGTGAATTTTTTGTGAAATGCTTTACAAGAAAAAACAAAAGTGATAACATGTTAGGGATTTAAATGTTAGAAGAGAAATAAAGGAGGAATTTTTTGTGATAGAGGTAAAAAATGTTACAAAAAAGTATGGAAAAGCAGTTGCCGTAGATGATATTAGTTTCACAATTAAAGAAGGCGAAATCATAGGTTTGCTAGGTCCAAATGGAGCAGGAAAAAGTACAACCATGAATATGATTACAGGTTTTATTGAACAAACAACAGGAGAAATCATAGTAGATGGTTATGACATGCTAAAAAAGCCCAAAAAAGCGAAAAAACAAATTGGGTATATGCCAGAAGGAGTACCATTATATACAGACTTAACAGTAAAAGAATTTGTAACTTATATGGCAGAAATTAAGCAAGTAGATAAAAAGACGAAAAAAGAAAAAGTAGAAAAAATATTAGAACAAACAGGCTTAAAAGAAGTAGAAAAAAAATTAATTAAAAACTTATCCAGAGGATATAAACAAAGAGTAAGTATGGCAGGAGCTTTAGTAGGAGACCCTAAAATACTAATCTTAGATGAACCAACTGTAGGATTAGATCCAAAACAAATTACAGAAATTAGAAACTTAATCAAAGAACTTGGAAAGACACATACTGTTATCTTAAGTTCTCACATTTTATCAGAAGTTAGTCAAATTTGTAATAAGGTAATCATTATTAATAAAAGAAAAATTGTTGCAATAGATACACCAGAAAATTTAGAAAATAAGGTAAGCAATAACAATAGTGTATATGTAACAGTAGAAGACCCAGAAGACAAAATTAAAACCATGGAAGAGAGAATAAAAGACATCAAAAAAATAATGATAATACAAGAAAATGAAGATGGAACTAAACAATATGCAATCGAAGCAAAAGGAGAAACCGATTTAAGAAAAACTATTTTTGCTGAATTTGCAAAAGAAAACATCACAATTTTCGAAATGAAAAAGGCAGATACAACATTAGAAGATGCCTTTATGAAATTAATTGAAGGAGGGGAAAAATAAAATGAAAGCAATCTTAAAAAAAGAATTAAAAAGTTATTTCTTATCTCCAATTGGATATGTTGTAATGGGAATATTCTTATTATGTTTTAGTGTATTCTTTTATTTAACAGCCCTTTCATCAGGAAGTGTAGACTTAGGAGCCTTATATTATTATACAGCATTATATGGATTAATCATCATTGTTCCTATTTTAACTATGAGAATGTTTGCAGAAGAAAGAAAAAATGGAACCGAACAATTACTTTTAACATCACCAATTAGTATGTTTAAAGTAGTATTAGGAAAACTAATGGCAGCCTTAAGTGTTATTATCATTACATTAATCATATCTTTTTTATTTTACTTTATTGTTAGCTTTTTTGGAGAACCAAGTATTAGCTCTATATTAGTTGCTATGTTAGGATTTATATTAATTAGTATTGCTACATTATCAGTTGGAATGTTTGCCTCTAGTTTAACAGAAAATCAAATTATAGCAGGGATTATCACAGTAGCATTTTTAATTATCTCTCTATTTTTAACAGATATCAGTAGTATATTTTCAGGATTTACCTTAATCAATTTCTATACTAGCTTTGCACAAGGGGTAATCTCAATAGAAAATGTTATTAGTTTATTGCTATTTAGTATGTTATTTATTAGCTTAACAATTATTGTTATGCAAAGAAGAAAAATGGTTAAGTAAGGAGAGGAAAAAAGTGGAGAAAAATACAGAAAAAAAATTCTTTCAGAAAATAGGAACAACACTAAAGAAAAAATGGTTAATCAATGGAAGTAAAACCATTATCTTAGTTCTTATTATTGTTGCAATTTATATTGGTGTTAACATTTTACTACAAAATGTAGTATTACCAGAAATCGATTGCACCCAAAATAAAATTTATTCTTTATCACAAGAAACAAAAGATAAAATAGGGAATGTAGATAAAGACATTACGATTACATTAATTAATTATAGTAATTA
>CATOLW010000111.1 GCA_951800935.1 uncultured Clostridium sp. | reverse complement strand
AAGTTAGGGGACTTTTTAACAAAAAACAAAATATAAATATACGAATTCATTATTTTTTATAAAAATACCATAAAATGATAATAAAATCAAGTGATTTCTTCGTTTTCCTTATCTTCGTCATTGTTTAATACTTCAAGTTCAGGATATGTTGTATATAAAAATGGTATTTCACAGTCGATGTTCTCTAACTCTTCCCTATCAGGAAATGCCAAAATTAATTTATCAGCTTTAGGGAGGGATAGGGGATAGGAATTTATTAATTTAACAATTCCCTTTTTATTATCTTCATTTGCTACAATAATATGATACAATAAATGTTTATTTGTTAGCAATGTAATATAAACAGGCTCATAGCCTTGATAAAACCTTATAAGGCGTTTTTTATACTTGCATAATATATCTAATGCTACCAACATATTATCATTAATTTTTCGTGTATTATGAACGAATATATCACCTTTTTTACTTACCATATTATTATATAAAATGTTCTTGAAATTATCGTTTTCATTTCCAAACAATTTTTGTAGATGGCTTAATTTAGCACAGCCAAAATCTTGTAAAAAATTTATTACTTTTAATCTATCTTCCATAAACAAACCTCCTAACTAATAATTCTCATTAAATAGCCATATATCAATTTTTTATCTTCTCTAATTTCAGACACTCTTATCAACACATTATCCATAAAATGTGGATAGTTGTTGAATCTTGCAGGAACTCTAACTAAGCAAGTAATATTAGTAGTATCTAATTGAACAATAACACCACTATTTCCTTTTGGAAATGCTATTACTTTTCCTGTATATTCTCCACCTTCAGTTATATATTTTCGAATGCTTTTATAAGGATTCTCAATAAAATCTTTGCTAGAGAGTTCAAATACATTATTTTCAATGTCTATTTGTTTGATTCTAACTTTTAAATATTCTCCTGAAGAATATAAGTCTTTACAATTAACAATATAGGTATGTTGCAAGTTATCAGCTTTGATAATAACCTCTTTTCCATACAATTCTACTAAAATATGTTTTTGACCAACAGCCAAGATTCGTACTCTAATAGCATCATTTAGTTTTAATTTTGGTAGTTCTAGTTCGGATCTTAACTGCATAGCATCTTTTCTACTTGCTATTGCTATATTTGAAGTTGTATCAATCTCTATTACAATAAAGTCAATTTCTGATCCGAGCATTCCTCTAATTATAGATTTACTTACTTTTTCTATTCCTAAATGTGTACTAGGTACAAGTATTTTTATATCTTCGTACCATACAATAGCACATGATATATTTTCATTTTTAAATTTATAATACTCATCTTCTATTCCACTAATTTTGCCTGTTAATATTCTTTTTTCTTCTTTACTACGCAATAACTCTTTCATTGCTAATTCTTTCAAAAAATCACCTCCAATTAAAAAAGCACTTACCTTTTTATTTAGGTAAATGCTTATATTTTTTTATAACATGTAATTTATATAAATAATCTTTAAATAGTACAAATTCATATTTTCACAAAAGTCTATCTTTTTTAACTATTTAACAAATCAATAGCAATCGATAATAAAATTCCTAAAATTTCATTTTCATTATTTTCATATTCTAGCACATATTTCTCTATATATTTCTCACTTTTTTTGGTTCGCGTTATATATAATTTTCCTATTGTGTTATTATCAAGTTTAAACTTGTAAGCATTTAGATTGTTATAGTCAACCTTGATTTCTCCTTGTTCTATTATTGAATAAATGTTATTAGAACTCTTATATTTTTTTAAGTTAATTATCTTTTTATCATTAATAACTAAGGAACACATTTTTATATCTTCATCATTTTTTTTGGAATTATTTATAATATGTCCTATTTTTTCATCATTTGTATTATATAACCCTATTACCTTAGATTTTGTATAATTTTTTTTACATTTTACTTTATACTTTATGTTGTCATTACCATCTAATATATGATAATAATCCAAAAACCTATATTCTTTTATAAATATAGATTTTATCCAGTTTGGTGTACTAATTGTAGGATTACGAATTATATTTATAATTAAACAATCCTTTTTGCTTTTTTTTATTATATCACTTGCTAATAATTTACCACTTATTACTTGTCCAAATTGATCTATTCCTTCACGAGTATTTTCAACTAATTGACCTACTCCTTCACAGGCATTTTCAACTAATTTTATCGTTGTTATTCCAAGCATGTTTAATAAAAATCCCATAAATCCTCCTATAAATTTAATAATTGTTTTTTCTTTTGGTCAAATTCATCTTGCGTTATTATATTATTATCTAATAAATCTTTTAGTTTTTTAATTTCTTCATATGGATCATTTTCATTCTTTTTTCCAGTTTTTGAAATAAATTTTGATATTCCAGCAGTAGTCTTATTTATTCCATCCGAAATCTTTTTACTAACAGTTGGCTTTTCTTCTTTTACTTCTTCATATTCGTCTGGATTGATAATAATTTCTATATCTCTATAAAATTCTTCATCGCTATAGTCAAATGTTGCTTTGTCCAAAGTATCATTTAGTCTATTGGCCATCGGCATCATAGACGCAAAATTTATTCCACCAGATATAACTCCGCCAATTACAGGAACTGCCTTTGATACTCCTTGTGCAAATGTTTTCTTCGTTAAACTTATTCCAATAAAATCTGCTATTTTCTTTAATATTGGATACCAAAAGGTTTTAGTTAAGGCCTTTTGAGGAATTTTCTTTAATGCTGTTTTTGACAATTGTGTAGATAAAACCCTAACACCTGATACTGCACCTGAAACTCCAAACATGACACCACAGTATAATATTAGTTGATTTTTTACTTTATCATTATCTATTTTTCCCTCAATCCATAAATCCTGTGCACCATACAAATATGATAATTCCTGTGCTAGTCTTAATGACATTCCAAAAAATTGTAATATATCAGCTGGTATTGTTGCTGCCATTGCTAGTCCACCTGGAATTCCTGCTACAAATGATGCTATTGATGATTGACTTGTCCTAGCTAATATTAACTTTTTCGCTAAAAGAATAATATCCTCTCTTTTTATTCCTGCTTCAATTGGACCTTTATCAATGATTTCTTCTAAATTATCTGCTTTAGATGCAAATTGTTCAGCTAAAAATTGTTTCCTGTTAACTTTAACACCTGGAATTTGCACTGCTGTTGTTATCACCTCTTCAAGCATCATTTGTTTTGCTAAATCATTATCTTTTTCTTTCATATACTTTTCCTCCATTCACTTAATTTTTCATAAAAGAAAATGTTTTTTACGCGATAACTTACTATTATTTGAATTAATTATATCATACATTTAAAAAGTATCCCAGTCTATTTTAGGCTTTTTCTTAGATTTCTTTTTAGCATTTTCCTTTTTAGTATTAACTTTCACTTTTTCAGGAATGTTCTTGATCCATTTAGGATTATATTCAGTAACAGAACTATCCTTTAGCTTTTTAGCAAGTGGATGTTCTGTATATCTCATTTTATCTAGTAATAATGGCTTATTTCCTCGCAAAATTGCTAATAATTTTGTAGATTCTATCCTTAATATTTCATCTTTATTTAACAAATTTCTTTGTAATGTTGTTATATTTTTTTGACCATACTCAAACTTTCCTTCAAGTCCAGCATCTTTTTTAATACTCTCAGTTTGAACTGTTGATACACCAACTAAATCACAAAAAAATCCGAGCTGTTAGTGTGTCTGTTGTACCTAAACTAATTCGTAGGTCGCAGTTACCAACTATTTCATCAGATAAACCGATTAGGATATCTGTTGTCAAGTTGACCGTTTATTTTGGGTGATAGGGATCAAGGAGATACCGGCGACTGCGCACTGTACTAATCTTACGATTAAAGTCAGGAATAGCACCGTATATTTGCAAACTCATCTAAAAAGCAAAATACTTCATTTTCACATTTTCCAGTAGGTTGTGAATCTGCATATCTAACTAATTTGATAAATAAGAATGTAAAAAATAATGATGCCAAGAAATCATTTGAAGAATCGACATCACTTGTTACAATATAATAAATACAAGGTTTCTTTCCTGGTAGTGTTAGGTCAAGATCACTTTCATTCGTTAGCTTTTGTAAATCTACATTTTGAAATGCTTGTAATCTAGTTCCAAGACCTGTAATGACTGATGCTTTTATCGTATCGCTACCACTTGCAAAAATATTATAACTCATTCTTGCTGGGTGGTCTTGTGGCATTTTCTTAAATATATTATCTATTTCTTCAATATCACCATTTGCAATGTGATGGTAGACATTAGTTAGGGTATTTTTATCAGATAAATTCTCCAAAAAATAGAACAAAAAAGCCTTTAGCAGATTTTCTTCAGCACGAGGCCAAAAATCATCTTTTCCACTTTTCTTTTGTGTATTGCTAATAATCACATTTGCCGTTGTTTGAACATCTGTTATTGTTTCATTTTCTCCTAATGGATTCCAACGGTCAGAGTGTCGCATATCTTTTAAGTTAAAGACTTTGACAGTATAACCAATATTCCTAAAATAACTGGAGGTAGTTCGATAAATTTCGCCCTTTGGATCAGTACAAATAATTGACTTTTTATATTTAGAAAGTTCAAGCAAATTTGTTAGTAAAAATGATGTTGTTTTCATACTACCGAGAACTACCAAAAATAGCAATATTTTTATTAAAGTAACTGTCAAATGGTAGTTTTATAATATCTCCATTTAATTTGCCTAAGATAATACCTGGTACATCATTTATGCCAAGTACTTCTTTTAATTCAGTTTCGTTCATCCAATTTGATGTTCCATAAGTTCCATCTTCTGTTTTAAAATTAATGCCTTTATTTTCGTTTTCTTTTTGAAATAGTACAAGTAATATATCCATAATAATAAAAATTGAAATAAGGGCAA
>CATOLW010000110.1 GCA_951800935.1 uncultured Clostridium sp. | reverse complement strand
AAAAGATATTAAAGTAAGAATAATAGTATTATTTACAAAATTAGGAAAAAAACCAGAATATATTGCTAAAATAGTAAAGACAAAACCAGAAATTGTAGAAGCAAACATAAAATATGCATTAGAACAGAGGGGATTAATTAAACAAGAAGAATTAAATGGTATAAATCCATTAGCATGCTATCAAAATTTAAGAAATGAGCAAAGGGTGTTATAAAAGTAAAGACTAAAAGGAGTGAAAAAGATTTGAATATTTTATTTATGGGAACCCCAGATTTTGCTAAAGAAAGCCTAAAGGCTATTTATGAAGCGGGTCATACTATTATAGGTGTGGTAACCAATGTCGATAAACCAAAAGGAAGAGGAATGAAACTTCAACCATCTGAAGTAAAAGAATATGCCCTAGAAAAAGGATTACCAATTTATCAACCAGAAAAAATAAAAAACAACAAAGAATTTAGAGAACAAATAGAAGCATTAAAACCAGATGTAATTTGCGTTGTAGCTTATGGAAAAATACTTCCTAAAAAGATATTAGATATTCCAAAATATGGATGTATTAATGTACATGCTTCTTTACTTCCAAAATATAGAGGGGCTGCACCCATTCAATGGGCTATTTTAAATGGAGATAAAATAACAGGTGTTACAACTATGTATATGGACGTAGGAATGGATACAGGAGATATTATCCAAAAGGAAGAAGTGAAAATTGAAGAAGATGAAACAACAGGAGAATTATGGGATAGATTGGCTAAAATAGGAGGAGAACTTTTAGTAAAAACATTAGAACAAGTAGAAAAAGGAACTACTACGAGAAAAAAACAAGGAGAAGATTTTTCAATCGCACCAATGCTTTCTAAAGATATGGCAAAAATTGATTGGGAAAATAAAACAGCACAAGAAATAAAGAACTTAGTTAGAGGATTAAACCCAATTATGGGAGCTTATACTTATTTGAATGGAAAGAAAATAAAATTTTGGAAGGTTGCTGTTGCAACAAAAGAAGAGATAATGACAGGTAATGTGGATTGCGTAAGAAATGGAACAGTCGTCGTATCAGACCTAAGAGATGGTATTTTTATTAAAACAAAAGAAGGAATTTTAAAGGTTTTAGAAATTCAAGGAGAAAATGCCAAAAGAATGGCAGTTCAAGATTTCTTAAGAGGAAATAGGATAGAAGAATTTGAAGTGTTTGAATAAAGGAGAAGATAAGCACAAAATAAATGCTTTTTTAACTGCGAATATTAAAAAAATAACAAAAACAGTTGTAAAAAAAGGAAAAAATTGATATACTTAAAAAGTGAAAAATCAAGTATATCAATTTTTTGATAACTAAAGGAGGTTTTTATATGAACGAAGAAAATCAAAACCAAGGTGAAATCGTAGAACTAGAAGAAGAAATAAAAACAGAAAATCAAGGCATCCAAATTTCAAATGACGTAGTAGCAGTCATTGCAGGAGTAGCCGTATCAGAAGTACCAGGCGTTGCTGGAATGGCAGGAGGATTTGCAGGAGGGATTACAGAAGTCTTAAGTGGCAAGAAAAACTTAGCCAAAGGAATCAAAGTAGAAGTAGAAGGAACACGGAGCTAAAATCGATGTTAACATCATAGTAGAATATGGTTCTAGAATTCCAGATGTTGCATTTGAGATTCAAAACAGAGTAAAAAAAGCAGTAGAAAGTATGACAGGGCTAAATGTAGAAGAAGTAAATGTTCATGTACAAGGTGTTAACACGGACAGTGCCAAGGAAGAAGAAAAACAAGAAGAAAATACACAAGAGCAAACAGAAAATGAAGCAGAATAAGAAATAATAAAAAAAGTAGGAGGAATAGAAATGAAAATTTTAGAAAAAATCACACTAATTATTTATTCAAATATCATGTTAATCTTATCTATCATTCTAGCTTTACTAGTATTTGGATGGTTAGATATAAACTTAGTAGGAGAAATTATAACCAAAATTGTAATAGGGGAAACAACAGGAAAAATAGTATTAGGTGTAAGTGTTATATTTATTTTATTATCCATCAAATGTATCTTTTTTGATAGCACATCGAAAGAACAAATCAAAGAAAGACAAGGGGTTCTTTTAGAAAACGAAAGTGGAAAATTAATGATATCAAAAGAAACGATAGAAAACTTAGTGAACTCAGTAGCATTGAATTTCCAAAGTGCAGAAGATGTTACAACAAAAGTAGAGTTAGATAAAGAAAACAATGTAAAAGTATTTGTTAATTTAATTGTCAACGAAGAAGCTGTTATAAAAGATTTATCAGCAAATCTTCAAGCAAGAATCAAAGAAAAAGTAAAAACAGCAACTGATTTAGAAGTAAAAGAAGTTAATATAACCGTAAAGAAAGTTGCTCCCAAACAGCAAACAGCAGAATAAAAACAATAAATAAAAAAGAAGAAGGAAAGTGATAAAAATGAACCTAAAAGATTTTTGGAACATCTACAAAGGGGCAATCATAGGAATTGTAGTAGCAATTTTAGTATTAATAACGAGATTACATGATTTAATTTTAGCAATTGTAGTACTACTATTAGGAGCTTTTATCGGAAATTATGTACAACAAAACAAAGAAGATGTTAAAGCAAAATTAAAATCATTAATTGATAAAATGTAGATATTTGGAGGAAATATGAATAGAACAGCAATTAGGGAACAAACTTTTAAACTAATATACAGTTTAGAAATACAAAAACAAGAAGACCTAGAAGAAGCAATCGAATTATATGAGCAAAGCAATGAAATTACAGACAAAAAAGCAAAAGAATATATCAATCATACAATTTTAGGAATTCAAGAAAACAAAGAAGAAATTATCCGCCAAATAGAAACAAACCTAAAAGCAGAATGGAAACTAGAAAGAATTTCTAAAGTAAATTTAGCTATCTTAAAATTAGCAATCTATGAATTAAAATATACAGAAATACCTTTTAAAGTAGCAATTAACGAGGCAGTAGAACTAGCTAAGAAATATGGAGAGGATTCTTCTAAAAACTTTGTAAATGGAATTTTAGCTAGTGTAGTAAAAGAGAAATAGAGGGAAAGCAAGTATGAAATATGCGGATATGGCAATATCAGTATCGTATTTAAATCAATATATCAAAAATAAAATAACAGAAGATGAGTATTTAAACAATGTTTTAGTAAAAGGAGAGATTTCAAATTTTAAAAACCATTACACAGGACACATGTACTTTACTTTAAAAGATGAAAACTCTCTTATCAAATGCATTATGTTTAAATCTTATGCTCAGAAATTAAACTTCATGCCAAAAGATGGAATGAAGGTCTTTCTTTTTGGTAGTGTATCTGTTTTTGAAAGAGATGGTGTTTATCAAATTTATGGAAAAGCCATGGAAGAAGATGGCTTAGGAGACCTATATACAAAATACCAAGAACTAAAAAACAAATTAGAAGAACAAGGGCTATTTTCCGAAGAACATAAAATGATAATACCAACTATGCCAAAAGTAATAGGCGTAATGACTTCACAGACAGGTTCTGTCATTAAAGATATTATTAATGTATCGACTAGAAGAAATCCGAATGTAGTTATTCGATTGTTACCAGTACCAGTACAAGGAGAAGGGGCTGCCGAAAAAATTGCAGAAGGAATTGAATACATGAACAAAAATCGATTAGCAGATGTTTTAATTTTAGCAAGAGGAGGAGGAAGCTTAGAAGATTTATGGCCATTTAATGAAGAAATTGTGGCACACAGTATTTATCATTCAGAGATTCCCATTATATCAGCAGTAGGACATGAAACAGATTTTACCATTGCAGATTTTGTAGCAGATTTAAGAGCACCTACACCATCTGCTGCTGCAGAACTTGCTGTTCCAGATGTATATGAAATAAAGCAAAAAATTATAATGTATCAAAGTAGACTAAGGACATCTTTAATTAAAAAAGTGCAAATTATGAGATTAAGATATGAAAAAAGTATGTCTAGTTTTGTATTTAAAGAACCAACTCGTAGAATTCAAGAAAATTATATTAGAATTGATAATCAAGTAAAACAACTAGAAAAATTAATGCAAGTAAAACAAGAAAAAGAAAATACAAGATACACTAAGTTAGTAGCTAAACTAGATGCCTACAGCCCATTAAAAACCTTAGCAAGAGGATATTCGATTACACAAAAAGAAGGAAAAGTAATCAAAAAACAGGCACAATTAAATACAGGAGATATCGTTGCTATTCGTTTTACAGATGGAACGAAAAAAGCAATAATACAATAAAATTTGAAAGGAAGATAAAGAGTTTTGAGTAAAAGTTTTGAAGAACAAATAGAAAGTTTAGAAAAAATTGTGGAAGAACTAGAAAAAGGAGAATTAACTTTAGAAGATTCTGTTTCAAAATTTGAAGAAGGAATTAAAATTTCAAAAGAATGCAATAAAACTTTAGAAGAAGCAGAAAAGAAAATTACTATCTTGGTTAAAAAAGATGGAGAAATGATAGAAGAAGATTTTGAGAGCTAAAGAAAATAAGTAAGGGGGAGAAAACAAAAATGAACGACTTTATTACATTTATACAAAACAAATATATTTATGTACCATTCTTTTTATGGTTTGGGATACAATTATTTAAATTAATTTATGACTTATTTACCACCAAAAAATTTAATTTCAAAAGAATTATGGGAGCAGGCGGGATGCCAAGTTCTCATTCAGCTGTAGTAGCAGGATTAGCAACACTAATAGGAAAATACGAAGGAGTAGGGACTTCAGTTTTTGCTTTGGCACTAATTGTAGCCTTTGTGGTTATGTATGATGCTTGTCGGAGTTAGAAGGGCAGCAGGAAAACAAGCATCTTTATTAAATAAATTGATTGAAACACCAGGTTTAACAGGTGTACAAGTATCAGAAAGATTAGTTGAAGTTTTAGGTCATACACCAATTCAAG
>CATOLW010000109.1 GCA_951800935.1 uncultured Clostridium sp. | reverse complement strand
TGATATTACAAAAATTTATTGATAAGGAGTATATTAATTTAAATGATATAACTTATGCACAAAACTTTAGACTAAATTTATTAAATTATTATGAAATAGGAGGAAAAACAGAAATGGGAAATAGAATAAAAGATTTATACAACACCTTAAAAGAAAAAACAGAAGGAAAAGATTTAGCAACATGTGAAACAGATGAAGAATTTTATTTTGCAGCAGGACAAATAATCCGTTATTTAGTAAATCAAAGTGAATCGCAGAATAAAAATGAAGGTTTAGTTACGCCATTTTTAGAATTATCAACATCTACCAAATTGAAACAAGCTATTATAACAATGTACAAAAAATATGGCTATAAAATTAGATTAGCAGACCAAAAAACAAATAATTTAATTGGAATGGTAACAGGATATGAAACACAAGCTAAAGCATCTGACTATCAAGATTTAATCATTTCTGGTATATGTTCGAAAAATATCATATATGCTGGAAAAAAAGAGGAGGAATAAAATATGGAAAAGAAAAACAAAGTATATGGAGTAATAGGAATAAAGGCGATAATGGCGAATTGGAATGCCGATTTTACAGGAAGACCAAAAACCATTAGTACAACACAAATATTTGGAAGTGATAAAGCATTAAAATATCCAATGAAAAAAATGTGGGATGAAGAAGGAAAGAAAGTGATTTATATAAAATCCTATAAAATTGATGAAAAAACAGGAGAAAAAATACAACCATTAGATTTAGATGAAAGATATAAAAAAGTATTTGGAGAAGCAATTGAAAAGAAAACGAAACCAGAAGTGATACTAAAAAATTTATTTTCAGCTATTGATGTTATGAATTTTGGAGCTACATTTGCAACTAAAAATGCAAATTTAAGTATTACAGGTGCTGTTCAAATAGGACAAGGATTTAATAAATATGAAAATAGTAATGTAGAAACACAAGATATATTATCACCTTTTAGAAATTCAAATAAAGAACAAGCAGAAGCTTCTACACTAGGAACAAAAATAGTAGCAGATGAATGTCATTATGCATATCCATTTTCAGTAAATCCTCAAAATTATAAAAATTATAAGGACATACTACCAGAATTTGATGGATATACAGAAGAAGCTTATCAAGAATTTAAAAAGGCAAGCCTTGTTTCAGCAACAGCAATTAACACAAATAGTAAATCTGGATGTGAGAACGAATTTGTTATCTTTATTGAAGCAAAAGAAGACAGTGATTTATATTTAGCCAATTTAGACCAATATATTACATTTGAAAAAGTAGAAAATGAAAAAGACATTATTCATATAGAAAATTTAAAAGAAATAATAAAAGAAAATCAAGACAAAATAGCTAAAGTAGAAATTTATTATAATAAAATTACAACTAAAATTGATACAGAAGGAATAGAATGTGAAGTTCATGACATATTTGAAAATATAAAATAAGGAAGGTGATACAATGCAAAAAGCCATTAAATTTAAGCTTTTTGGGAAAACCGCTTTCTTTAAAAAGCCAGAAGTAAATGAATATGCATATTTTACCTATAATAACATTCACAAAATAGCCTTATTAGGAATGCTAGGTGCCATTATAGGATTAGGTGGATATAATCAACAAAATGAAAAAACATATCCAGAATTTTATGAAAAATTAAAAGATTTAAAAATAGCAATTGTACCAAACAAGAAACTAAAAGGAATTTATCCGAAAAAAATTCAAGTTTTTAATAACAGTGTAGGATATGCATCTAATGAAGAAGGCAGAAATCTAATCGTAAGAGAGCAATGGCTAGAAAACCCATCTTGGACAATATATTTATATAATGATGAAGTGGTAGATGAAAAAATATACAATAAATTACGAGAATATCTATTAGAAAGAAAAACAGTATATATTCCTTATTTAGGGAAAAATGATCATCCAGCAACAATAACAGAAGTAGAAGAAATAGAACTAAAAAAAGAAAAATTGGATTATATAGATTCTATCTTTTTAGAAAATATAGAAATTGATGATTTTGATTCAGTAGATGAATTGCCTTATTTAGTAAAAGAAATACAACCAATTAAATTACAAGAACAATATAATTTTTATGAATATGAAACATTTATTTATACGAATTATTATTTAAAAAATACGATAAATGGATATAAAGATGAAGACGTGAATTTATATTTCTTTTAATATTGTATTTGCTAACTTATACCAGAACATATAGTGTATTTAAATTCTATAAAAATATATGTGTTTTTACCTTTTGTTCTGTCATATTTGAACATATGGTGTATTTAAATTTGTAATTTCTCTATAGTGATATTTCTTTTCCATTGTTATACTTTTACATATAGTGTATTTAAATATGTTACTTGAGGTCTGCGTTTCCGCCTATTTTACGTTATACTTGAATATATAGTGTATTTAAATTTGCCACTAAGCAAGCAGTATATAGTATTTTATAGTTAGACCAGAACACACAGTGTAATAAAAGCTCGTAATAACTTAAATTAAAATGATATAAGGAGGAAAAAATGTTAAAAGAAATAAAAAAACAAATAAATAATTCCCAAGAAATATATGCACATACCAAAGAAGGAAAACAAAAAGAAACCTTAAAAGAACATTTAGACAGAACTATAAAATATTATCAAAAAATAGCAGAAAAGAAGGAAATTAATAAACACATTAAAAAGCTAATAGAAAAAACGTTTTGCTTTGAAAGAATAACAACAGAAGAAAAAGAATATATCTATGAATTATTTATTAACGCTATTTATTTACATGATTTAGGAAAAATAAATCCAAAATTTCAAAAAGACAAAATGAAAAACAGTAGATATAGCAATATAGAAACCTGCACAAGTGAACACTCGCTTATATCAAGTTTTATATACATAGACGTATTTAATACAGAAATAAACCAGTTTAAAAATAAAAAATTAATAAAAACAACACTATATTGTTTTGCTTATCAAATAGCAAGACATCATTCTAACCTAGAAAACTTATCAGCAGAAGAATTTTTAAATAAATTAGAAAAAGTAAGAGAAGAAGAACTATACCTAGACTATAAGAACAAAGAGAGATTACTAGAAATAGACTTAGAAGAAAATATTTTCATACAAAAAAATAAAACATTAAAACAATATCAAGTAAAAGAAATAGAATTTTTTATCTTAAATAAATTATTATATTCCTTAATCATAACCTGTGATTATTATGCTACTTATGAATATATGAATTCACAAGAAATAGAAATAGAAACAATAAACAACATAGAAGATATATTTAAAAAATATAAAAGTACGCCTGTTTATCAAAGTATAGAAAAATACAAAAAAGATAAAAATATTTTAGAAGAAAATAACATTAATCGATTAAGAACAGACATATTTTTAGAAACAGAAGAAATATTAAATAAAAATAAGGACAAGCACCTATTCTATTTGGAGGCACCAACAGGAAGCGGAAAAACAAACACATCCATTAATTTAGCATTAAACATACTAAAAAATGATAAAAATATAAAAAATATATTTTATATATTTCCATTCAATGCACTAATAGAACAAACCAAAGAAACTTTTGAAAAAATATTTACCTATGAAAAAGATTTTATTTGTATCAATTCAAGTATTGCTATAACACAAAAACAAAACGAGGATATAGACTATGAAAAACTGTATTTAGATTACAATTTTATGCATTATCCAGTTATTCTAACATCACATGTCAACTTGTTTTCGGCTTTATTTGGAACCAAAAAAGAAAATAATTTAATTTTATCTAGATTTAGTAATAGTGTTATTATTATAGATGAAATACAAGCCTATAAAAACTCTATTTGGAAAGAAATGATAAATTTCCTAGAAAAATATAGTGAAATATTAAATATAAAGATAATTATTATGTCAGCAACCTTGCCAAAGCTAGATAAACTAATAAATGAGGACAAACAAGTTGTAAGTTTAATTGAAAATAAAGAAAAATATTTTAAAAATTCACTTTTTCAAGACAGAGTAAAAATTGATACTCAATACTTAAACTCAAAAATGGATTTAGAAACGTTAGTAGATATCATAAAGAAAAGAGAAAAAAATAGGGAAAAATTGTTAATCGAATTTATAAAAAAGAAATCAGCAAGAGAATTTTATAAGTTATTAAAAGAAAAAGGAATTAAAAAAGAAATTGTGGAAATAAGCGGAGATGATAACAAATATATTAGAAAACAAATATTAGAAAAAATAAAAACAACCAATGACATAATTGTAGTTTGCACACAGGTAATAGAAGCTGGTGTAGATATTGACATGGATATAGGATTTAAAGATATATCCTTAATAGAAGCAGAAGAACAATTTTTAGGAAGAATTAATCGTTCTTGTAAAAAACAAAATTGTAAAGCATACTTTTTTGATAATACGCCAGCTTGTGAAATTTATCGAAATGATATTAGAAATGGATGTAATATTAAAGAAGAAAAATACAAAAATATGTTGGAAACCAAAGAGTTTGAGAAATATTATCAAGAAGTATTAGAAAAAGTAAATGAAAAAGGAAAAGAATACAATCAAAATAATTTCAACAAATTTTTAGAAAATGTGCAGACTCTACAATTTGAAGAGATTGATAAAAAAATGAAATTAATTGACCAAATGAATCTACCAATATTCTTAAATCGAACTATTACAGTAGACAATAGAAAAATAATAGGAAGTGGAATTTGGGAGGAATATAAACAGATTTGCTTAGATAATGAATTAAGTTATGCACAAAGAAAAATAAAACTTTCTAAAATACAAGAAATAATGGACTTATTCATGTATACAATAACGATATATGATAAAGAAAATTGTAAAAAATATTACACAGAAGAATTTGGAGAAATTTTGTATATTGAAAATGGAGAAGATTTTATAGAAGATGGAAAATT
>CATOLW010000108.1 GCA_951800935.1 uncultured Clostridium sp. | reverse complement strand
TACCAATAATCGAATAGAAGGAATGTTAATTAGAATTGTACCAAAGAAACAAAAAACATTAAAACTAGAATATCAAGACCATAGAGAATATACAGGATGGCAAGATTGGAAAAATCAAGGAGAATTATTAGGAACTCAGTATCAAGGAATAGGATTAGAAGGAATCAAAATCAGATTAGTAAATGCACCAGAAGATGCAAAAGTAGAATACCAAGCATTAGTAGAAACCAATAGTGGGAAACAATGGCAAGCTTGGGTAAGTGATGGTAATTTAGCAGGAACCCAATATATAGGTAAAAAAATGTATGCTATTAGAATTCGATTAGTAAATATGGATGAATATACAATAGAATATAGAACACATATACAAAACAAAGGTTGGGCACAAAATTGGAGAGAAGATGGAGAGGTATCAGGAACGGAGTATACCAATAATCGAATTGAAGGAATGCAAATAAGACTTATACCTAAAAAACAGAAATCATTAGAAATTCATTATCAACCACATGTAGAAGGATATGGTTGGCAAGACTATGCAGAAAATAGTGAAACAGTAGGAGAAGAATACCAAGGAGTAGGATTAGAAGGAATTAAAATAAAACTAGAAAATGCACCAACAAATGCAAGTGTTGAATATCAAGCACATGTAGAAACTGATGCTTGGAAAAGTAAAGTTTCAGAAAATTCATTAGCAGGAACAGAATACAAAGGAAAAAGGTTAGAAGGAATTCGTATCAGACTAAAAAATTTAGATGAATATTCAGTTCAATATAGAGCAAGAGTTGAGGGACAGAATTGGCAGCAATGGGTATGTGATGGAGAATTAGCAGGAACAGAGGGACAAGGCAAAAAGATGGAAGCATTGCAAATTAGAATTGTAGCAAAAATATATAATACAAAAATAGTATTAGAACAACCGAAAAAGAGTAATCTTTCTAGAAATGAAGTAGATATTTCAGGATGGGAGCTTTCTGGATTAGAAGGAACTTATATTAGAGTTTATATGAACGATAGATTAACCAATTCTACAGTGGAAAGACAAAAAAGAGATGACATATTAAATTATTATTTTACAGAAGATAATTATAACATAAAAGCAGATTATGGAACAAGACAAAATAACGCAACGCCTGGATTTAAGTGTAGAGTTAATACTTCTGGCTTAGCAAATGGTATCTATACTTTGACAGTAAAAGTCTTTTCAAAAGAAAACAATGTGTTAAAACAAGTGAGTAAAAGAGTAATAATATATGATTGCGTATATGAAGGAATCGATGTTTCCCAATTCCAAAAAACCATTGATTGGTCAAAAGTAAAAGATACAGGTCTAGATTATACCATGATTCGTATAGGGTATCGAGGATATGGAACAGGTAAAATTGTATATGATCCTAAATTTGTAGAAAATATAACAGGAGCATCGTTACATCAAATACCAGTTGGAATCTATTTCTTTACACAGGCTGTAAGTGAACAAGAAGCTATTGAAGAAGCAAATTGGGTTATTAATGCCTTAGCAATGTATAGAGATAAAATAAAATATCCAATAGCAATTGATACAGAATGGTCAAATGATGATAAAGATGGAAGAGCAGATTGGATTTCTAACGAAACTAGAACAGCAGTATGCAGAGCATTTTGTAATAGAATTAGACAAGCAGGATATACACCAATGATTTATGCAAGCAAGAACTGGATACAAGAAAAACTAGATATTAATCAATTAGGAGAATACGAAATATGGTTAGCACATTACACCTATTCACCAGAAAAGCCATCTGATTATACAGGGCCATATACCATGTGGCAATATACTTCAAGTGGATATGTAAATGGAATTAGCGGAAATGTTGATATGAATTTATCTTATAGAAGATATTAAGAAATAGAAGAGATAAAAAGTTTTTTAAACTTTTTATCTCTATTTTGTTACAAAAATATTACAAAAATGTCAAATAAACCAATTTTATTGACTATTTCTGAGTAGTAGTGATATACTTATGATGAAAAAATAAGACGAATTTTGAAACAAAAGAAATAAATGAAGGAGGCAAAAGAAAATGAAAAATATATATTGCAAAAAATTATTTATAATTATAATAATTAGTATAGTACTATCGAATTTATTAATTGTCTTTATTCCTAACCAAGTACAAGCAGCGTACAATCAAGTAACGATCAATGCTAATAGTAATAATAACAATGGAATTAATGCTTTTCCAGCAAGTTATCAAAAAATGCTACAAAAATTAGTAGCAGATACAGGACATGCCAACTGGAAGTTTAAGCCTTTTTATACAGACATTAGTTGGAATGAATTAACCAGCTCATCGAATGAAAACAGATGCTTAACAAATACCATTCATGAAAGTAATGGTGCTTGGCTTTGTTCCTGTGGTAGACAAGGCGACAAGGGGTATTACTGTGCTTCTGCTAAAATTGTAAATTACTACTTAGACCCTAGAAACTTTTTAACAGAAACTACGATATTTCAATTCTTAGATTTATCCAATAGTACCGTCGTATCCATAGAAGAAATACAAAAAGCAGTACAAGGAACTTATTTAGCAGGAAGTGCTAATGGAGAGTCCTATGCAAAAATGATTTATGATGCAGCAGCAGCTTCTGGCGAAAATGCTTTAAGTATTGTAGTAAAAATATTCCAAGAACTAGGAAGAGGAAGCAGTTTGCCAGGTATGATTACAGGTAACAATGGAACCTATCCAAATACTTATAACTTTTTTAACTATGGAGCAACTGATGGAACAGGAAATACATTAAGAGGATTAGAATATGCCCATAATGCTCGGATGGAATACACCACAAAAAGCATTAGTAGAAGGAGCTAAATTAATTGCTAATTCTTATATTAAAGTAGGACAAAACACCAAATATACCTTTAAATTTGACGTAGTAAGTGATAATGCAACAGGATTATATTGGCATCAATATATGACCAATATACAAGACCCAACTAATCAAGCCAAAATGTTATTTGATGAGTACTTAAATAATGGTTGGTTAAATCGAGAATTAACCTTTGTGATACCAGTTTATAAAGATATGCCAGCTTATATTAAGTTACCAAGTAATTTAACGACAAATGATGGAACTTTATATTTCATTAGTTCAAACTATTCTGATGTGGCATTAAGAGCAGGAGCAGGTACAAACTATGGTTCACGTGGTTCTTTAAAAAGAAATACACCAGTTTTAATGTTGAATTATAATGAAAACGGTAGTGGGTGGTCAAAAGTAAGAGTAAATGGAACAGAGGGATATGTAATAAATGATTACTTAACACCAGTAAATACCGTAAAAGATAATTATTATGTACCAAATCAACCATCAGATAATAATAGTTCATCTGTGACACCAATCAAACCTGTTAATGGAAAAGGAGATGTAGATGGAGATGGACAAATAACAGCTAGTGATTATGTGATCGTAAAAAATCATATCATGAGTTCAGGAGCCTTAACAGAAGAACAGAAAAAAAGAGCTGATTTTGATAACGATGGAAAAATAACAGCCAGTGATTATGTGTTAATCAAAAATGAAATTATGAAATAATAGGAGAAAAGGATGAGAAAAATAGGGTTAAAAAAATTTTTGACTATGCTAATTTTAGGAATAGGTATCCTATTCTTACCCAAAATAGTAAATGCTAGTTCATTTTCGGTAACAGCTGCACAAACCACTCTAAACCCAGGAGGAAGTACAACGGTAACGGTATCAACAGACTGTATTGGGAGATTTAATATTAGCTGTTCGAATGGTAGTGTATCACAAACTAAACTTTGGTTAGAAGGTTCATCTGCAAGTTTTACTGTAACAGCAGGACAATCAGGAACAACAACGGTTTCTATTTCACCAACTAATCCACTTTCTACTTCCAATGGACAAAAAGTAAATTTAGATGCTAAATCAATTAGTTTTAGTATTAATAGTTCTAGTGGAGGAGGTTCATCTGGGGGGAGTTCAAATGGAGGAAGTTCATCATCTTCTGCTTCCAATAATGCTAATTTATCAAACTTAGGATTAAGAACATATGACTTTACAGGCTTTAGAGCAGCCATTACAAGTTATAATGTAACAGTACCAAACAATGTAACATCTGTGCAAGTATATGCATCGGTACAAGCCTCTGGAGCAAAATATAGTGTGAGTGGAAATACAAATTTACAAGTAGGAACAAATCCTGTAAAAGTAACAGTAACAGCACCAGATGGAAAAACGAAAAAAACATATACTATTTATGTAGAAAGGCAAGCAAATACTAATAGTGAAAATGT
Organism: uncultured Clostridium sp.; assembly: GCA_951800935.1. Next base: position 653 of record CATOLW010000108.1, on the reverse strand, counting down.
AATTCCAAATGTTATAGAAGAAAAGCCAGAAGAACAAACAGAAGAAAACAAAGAGGAAGAACAAAAAGAAAAACTAGGTTTATTAGGCATTGCTATTGATGATAATTATGAAATTTATTTAGAACCAGAATTTAAAAGTGATATTTATGAATATGTAATTAATCTAACAGAAGATATTAATTCGATTCCATTAACAGCAATTGCAAATCAAGAAAATGCAGAAGTAATTATTTCAGGGAATGAAAACTTAGTAGATGGAGAAAATATCATAACGATTGAAGTAAAAGACAAAGAAACAGAGGAAACGGTGTTATATACGATTCGTGTTAATAAAATGATGGCAGAGCAAGAAGAAACAAAAGAAGAAGAAAAACAAGAAGAAAACAAAATTCTTCAATTTTTAAAAGATAACTGGACTATATTAGCAATTGTAGGAGCTTTTATGGTAGTTACGATTATAACAGTAATAGGCGTTACCATTAAAATAAAGCATAATCGAGAAGATAGAATGTTTTTTGAAGATACTGAAGAAATAAAAGAAGATTATTTTTCTGAAAACAACCCAATGAAAAGAAATGGAAAGGGAAAACATTTTTAAAAAAGAATATCGAAAAGTTTAAAATATACTTTTCGATATTCTTTTTGGTAGTTTT